>JAQCBK010000068.1 GCA_027621505.1 Bacteroidota bacterium
TTCACTTTTTGCTTTTGGAAATTATCCTCCCTGGTAAAACAGCATTTAACGTTTCCACAGTTAAGTTGGTAAAACAAATAGCTGGTTGCTGGTGATTCGTCTTCAAATAAATCATATATGTTATTAATTTTAAATTGTTCTTTTGAACTTGCTCCAGTGACACTTGAAATATTACTGTTTACATAGTTTTTGATTTTTTCTTCAGCTGAAAAATCTGTTGCAGTTTTATTAATTTTCTGTGTTGCATTTCTTCTCCCAAGTAACAAATCGAATTGAATGCAAATAATCAAAGTAAAAATGCCAGTAGACAAGATGAATTTTTATTAGAATTAGGTTGGCCCCTTTTATATTCTTGCATCGTAGTTCCTCACGGCAATCTCTTTATGGGTTCTGTTCTCACCTATGTGAGAACACCACTGCTCTGCCAACTCTGTACCGAAAAAAATACCATTAGAACTGTTCAATTTATTTGCAAAATCAATAATGTTTTGTGGTCTTTCTTTATGATTTATCTGGTCTTCTATCTATTATCAGAAAATTGATTAGAGCAGCAACTCCCAATAGGATCATAAGAAGGAGGTCAGTTCTAAAGGATAAAATTTGTTTTGGAAACCACCCTAGATTGGATAGAATGAAAATCAATAAAGCCAAAAATGAAAGAAGGATCATAGCAAAACCCTGAGGTCGCTTGGAAAAAATACCCAAAATAATCATAGGTCCCATCAATGCAGTCCCTGAAAAACTAAGTCGGGCTAATAGCACCAACTCATCAGAGCTGAGCAATGAGAAGATCAATGCAGAGAGAGCAAATAATAATATCACCAATCGAACGGGACGTAAATTATCATCCTCATTCAATCCTAAAAGTCCTTTGATTTCATTTCCCATAGCAAATAATTGGGAGTCAGAGGTAGACATTGCGGCGGCAAACAAACCAATGATAATAAAGGCGGCGATCATTTCGTGCTGTTCCCCAAGAAGTACACCACCCAAGAATTCTGAAGTAGTGGCATCTGCATAATAGATCGCACCGTACATTCCAATTATAATGGTGGGAAGAATGACCAGCATAGCAAAAAATCCAACCGCAGTAGCCATTCTTTTAAGGGCATTATAATTTTTCATAATCACCAGACGGGTGGACAACTGTGGTTGGGTAACAGGGATCATCAATATAGCAAGCGCAGAGGCGATCAGAAATTGTGGACTCAGCAATTCTTTGGGTCCCGGAGTGGAGAGTAAGTCTCGGTTTAGGAGGGCTACACGTTCAAAAAGTGCGTTCCATCCTCCCACTTGATTCAGGCAATTGAATGCAACAATCCAAACCACAATCAATAATAAGGTTCCTTGTAAAGAATCTGCATATATGATGGCTTTAAGACCACCCAATTCAGAGTAGATCAACATCACCAAAACGATCCCTATGGACCAGCTCCAAACAGGAATAAAGTCAGGAAAAGCGGAAACCAAAAATATAGCTACACCCCTGATTTGAATCGCTATATAAGGGATTAGAAATAAAAAAACCGCAGTAAAATATAGGTAACCTGCCATTTTGTTTTGATAGCATTTTTGGAGTAAAGTAGACATTCCTTGGTAAGTTGATTTACCCACCCTTTTTCTTAAATAAAACCCGAACCACAAGATCAAAAAGACCATTATCGCATCTGAAAAAGCAAGAAAAATCCAGGCTCCTACTCCGTTAGTTCTAGAAAAATCAGGCATCCCCAGCAAGGTAAAAGTACTAAAAAGCGTAGCGGCGAAAGTCATTAAACCAATCCCAACACCGATCTTTGCACCCCCTAACATGAAATCTGAAGAAGTTTTAATCTGTTTTTTTGTATGCCATGAAAAAAACATCAAAACACCAATATATACGACACCTATTATAATGAGATAGCTCAACATATTATTCTTCTTTTATTTCGTCTGATTTGAGTCGAGCAAATACATATCCCCCAACAGCAGTCAACAAAATCAATAATAGAGTAATTAAAATTCCAAACCATAGGGTAAATGGCATTCCAAATAGATAGGGTTCCAATTTGTTTTGAGCCAAAGCCCAGGGCGAGAATTGTAGTACTGAACAAATAAAAACAGCTCCTACAATCAATCTCCAAGTATTTTTTAAATTCATAACTATAAAAATTGTATGGTCATTCCACCATCAGCATTAATTACTTGACCCGTTGCATAAGGGATCATTCCCTTGGCTAAAGCTGCAACCGTTTTTCCGATATCTTGAGGATGGCCCCATCGTTTTTGCAAAGTCAGGCCTTCTTCAATCAGTTTGTCATATTTTTCTACCACCCCGGCAGTCATGTCTGTACTAATGATCCCAGGCTGAATTTCATAAACAGGAATATCATACGCTCCCAATCGCACCGCCCACAGTTTGGTAGACATGGTCATACCAGCCTTTGAGATACAATATTCCCCCCTACTTACAGAAGCAAATGTTGCAGATACGGAAGAAATATTAATGATTGAGAAAGTGTCCTTTGGGTTTGTATTCTTTTGCTCAATCATCCATCGTGCAACCAACTGAGTTAAAAAATAGGGTCCCTTTAAATTAACGTCAAGTACCCAATCATAACTTTCCTCAGAGGCTTCTAAAATATCATTACGTTCTTTGGGAGCTACACCAGCATTATTGACCAAGACGTTGAGCCTTCCAAAATGTTCTTTTACCTCACTAATGATTTTAGAACGATCTTCTGATTCTGCTATATTCCCCTGACAGTATATCACTTCACCTTTGGATGAAATGAGCTCTGCTAACACCTTTTTTACTTGATCTTTGGGGCGTACTCCATTGATCGCCACGCTATATCCGGCCTCTAGCATTGACTTTGTAATTCCCAAGCCTATTCCTCTTGATCCTCCGGTGATAAGTGCTACAGGTTTCATTTTAATTCTGGAATATTGATCCATTTCTTTTTCTCCCAACTTTCAAGACCCAACTCTGCCAGTTGGACACCTTTGGCACCCTCCATCAAATTCCAGGGAAAGGGAGTTTCCAAAACCACGTGTTTTAGGAACAATTCCCATTGTGCCTTAAAAGCATTGTCAAAATCTTCTTGCTCCGGCACCTTAGTCCATCCTTCTTTAAAATCGATAGGATTTGGGATATCTGGATTCCAAACTGGTTTTGGTGTGTTTCCATAGTGTTGCGTCCAACAATCTCTCAAACCCGCAACAGCAGATCCTTTGGTACCATCTACGTGTAGGGTGAGTAGATCATCTCTTCTCACACGGGTCGTCCATGAGGAATTGAACTGAGCAATAATCCCTCCCTCCAATTCAAAAATGGAATAGGCGGCGTCATCAGCGGTACAAGTGTAGGGTTTTCCATTTTCGTCAATTCGCTCTGGGATATGAGTAGCTCCCAAACAAAAAACACCTTTGACTGAACCGAAAATATTATCCAGTACATACCTCCAATGACAGAGCATATCGACAATGATCCCCCCATCGTCCTGCTTTCGATAATTCCAACTGGGTCTTTGGGCTGGAACCGTGTGACCCTCAAAAACCCAATAGCCAAAGTCTCCTCGAACAGATAAAATATCACCAAAAAAATTATTTTCAATCAAACGTTTTAATTTCAACATGCCCGGTAGCCATAATTTGTCCTGAACAACACCATGTTTCACATTTGCTTTTTCGCACAAGTGATACAACTCTAAAGCAACCTCTGTAGATGTTGCGATTGGTTTTTCACAATAAACATTCTTACCAGCAGCTACTGCTTTTTTGATGGCATCGGCTCTTCTTCCTGTGGTTTGAGCGTCAAAATATATTTGATATTGATCCTCTTTTAAAACCTCATCCAAATTTGTTGTCCATCTTTCCGCTTGAGTTCTTTCAGCTAATTTTTTCAATTTATTTTCATTGCGCCCCACCAATACCAAATGGGGTAAAATGATTTCATTATCATTTACTTTTACCCCTCCTTGCGATATGATGGCCGCCAAAGAACGAATCAAGTGTTGGTTGGTTCCCATTCTTCCAGTCACCCCATTCATGATGACTCCAATTTTGTGTACCTTCATTTAATTTACTAAGTGTGATTAATGTATGATTTTTTAATGTCTTCCAAATATAGCTTTTGATCCTGAGCCCACAATCTCTCAGAGAAAACCTCAACTTCGTTATAACCCTCAAACCCGGCTTCTTCTACCCACTTTCTGATTTGTCTAATCGGGATACATCCTTCTCCCATCAAACCTCTGTCTGTCAGAAAATCAATTGTAGGAACACGCCAATCGCAAACATGAAAAGCCAATATGTTTTTATTTTTTCCACACCTGAGAATTTCATTTTTCAAATTATTGTCCCACCAAAGGTGATAAACATCAATGGCCACCCCAACTACGGGAGAGGCAATTGATTCACACATATCGTTGGCTTGTTCCAAAGATACCAAAGCTGATTTGTCTCCTGCATACATAGGGTGTAATGGCTCTATGGCCAATTTTACCCCCCTAATTTTGGCATATGGGATTAGTTGAATAATTGCATCATGAATTTGACGGCGGGATACTTCCAAATCTTGTCGTGGATCGGCTCCACATACCAGCACTACAAGTGGAGCACCCAAGGCAGCAGCCTGATCAATCGCCAATCGGTTGTCCTGCAAGGCCAACTCACGTTGATGGGAATCTACTGATGGAAAAAAACCTCCCCGTACCAATGAAACAGCTTCCATTTGGTTGGTCTCCAATAAAGTTTTTATTTTTTTTAAATCTTTTCCCTCCAACAGATGCCTCCAAATGGAAATTCCCCTGAATCCAGATTTTGAATATTGCTCTATACATTCCTCTATGCTCCAGGGTTTGGTGGTTTGTGTATGAACACAAAGCTTTGAAAAGTCTTTCAGCTCCGTCATCAGATAGCTATATATTTATACAATTGGTAAATCGATAATAAGGTTCTTTATTGATTATTTTCTGAACATAAATGGCCAATTCTCTAAAATGATAATCTCCCCACATGCATGATTCACCATTAGCTATTTTACTCCCTTTTGGCACATGATCCCAACCATTGGGTTGATGATAAATGGTGTGCAAAAGTAAACCTTGGTGTTCCACATCGATACTTAAATAAGGTTCCTGTAAAAGGGAATTAAAAACAGTCAACCCCGCTTGCCAATATTTGTCTCCTTCTTTTTGCTGTCCTTTTTTCTTTAAATAATGCCCCAATCGTAAAAGTCCCTGAGCACCAATGGCAGAGGCAGAGCTGTCCACGGGTTCCCAGTCGTTAAAAGGGTCGGCAGGACGACTCAAATAATCTCCCAATTTGTGAAGATTGGGTGCCCCAGTATCCCAATAGGTCACACCACAGCTTGGGGTATGATCAATATAAAAATCACAAGTTGCCTTGGCTCCTTTGAGCATCATTTCAGTAATATTATTTACTCCACCTAGAGGTGCCAATTGCTCACTTTCAATGAGATCAAGTGCTTCTAGCTCTTCTGCAAAGCCCAACATGGCCCAGGCCAAACCTCTGGTCCATGTGGTAAAACCTGTGAAACCCTGCTGAGCGTTGGGACATCTGTATTGACCATCATTGACATTAAAAATACTTTCATGAGCTGTCCTTCCCCAAAGATCATATTGATCTCTACCCTCACCATAAAAAATTGAATATTTTGCAGTTGCATCTATATGTTGAATAGCTCGCTCTAACAATGAAATTTTTCGATCCCCCTCCCCATGGTAGGTATGTCCTAACATATGACTGGCCACTAAAATCCTACAGGATCTAATGGTATCCACAAACAAAGAATGGGGGCCATTAAATGAATAAATGAAACCACCTTGTGGCAGACTTGTCCAACGTGAAGCCTGAATCGCTCCAGAAATTTTAATGGCTAATTCATAAAAATGGGCTTCCCATTCATTGAATTCGATCTTTCCCTCATGCATCAATCGAAGAAGATTCCCATAGGTACTTAAATTGTTAAAACCATGGTCGTGAACACCGGTATGACTGACATGCGTAGCCATTTTATCAATAATCTTCTTTTTTGCAGAATCTATGAATTGTGAATCCCCCATGGCATCGTATTGCAGAACTGCTGAACCGAATTGGAAGCCATGAGTCCACTCAGTCCATCCGCGAGTGGTATATTTGCCATTGACAGTAAAAACAGGTGCACCTTGGGACTCATCATAAGCTGAAAGGATTCTATTAATTTTATCTCCGGAAAGTTGCCAGAGCAAATTAATCTTTTCTCTCAGATCCTCAACTTTTAGGTTTTGATTGATATTAACCATTAATATGTATTTTAATGATCACTAATATAACTTTAAATAAGTAGATTTGAAATTAAATCTCCAAACCAAGTGTTCTAAAATTACTTGTTATTGATTATAATGGGTAGGTAACTTTTATGAATAACAATTTCCAAGGTGTATTCCAAAGCTGGATT
>JAQCBK010000069.1 GCA_027621505.1 Bacteroidota bacterium
AAGTGTTGACGTTTCAAAAATTTCCATCAAAGACTCCCTAACTTTTGAAAGCGTCTCAAGTACTCTAGAGAGAATTGCACCTCTTAAAAAAATAAATTGGTGGGAATGGAAAAAATTTCCATACCAACCTGAGGTAAGTTTCCGTATTGCTCACGATGACAGTCTTTTGTTTTTGAAATACTATGTTAAAGAAAATCATATTTTGGCACGACAAACCGATCCCAACACAGCGGTACATAGAGACAGTTGTGTTGAGTTTTTTGTTGATCCCCTCCAAAATGGGAATTACTATAATTTTGAATTCAATTGTATTGGCACCACACACTTGGCCTATGGACCCCATCGTGGGAAGCGCAGTTTTATTCCTCCTGAATTGATCAAACAAAAAATCAAAACCTGGTCCACACTAGGCAAGGCACCTTTTGAAGAAAAGTCAGGGACGTTTGAATGGGAAATGGTAGTGGTCATTCCTTCCTCCATTTTCATTCATAATGAGGGTTTACGTTTTTCTAAATTGATTTCCAACGCCAACTTTTATAAATGCGGAGACGATACCTCAAAACGGCATTACTTAAGTTGGAATCCGGTCAAAACTCCAAACCCAGATTTTCACCGTCCCGAATATTTCGGAACTTTAAATTTTAAATAAATACTGACGATACAAATGAAGATGATTGATGGGATGATGAAATTGATGTTGAATAAATTTGGAGTAGTACACCTGTTCTTGTTAGTTACAATTTTGGGTTGTAAAAGCCCAGCCCCTCATGCTCCCCTTTTTCTTCCCCAAGGTTTTGAAGCTACTGTTTTTGTAGACAGCATCGCTGAAACGGTGCGCCATATGGCCGTTAATGAAAATGGAGATTTATATGCCAAATTCAAACGGCCGAGCGAAGCAGGGGTTATGGCCGCTATTAGAGACCTCAACAAGGATGGCGTTGCAGATTCTTTGATCAAGTTTGGTGAATACCACAAACCCCAAAGAGGGAATTATTCTACCGCGGCTAGAATTTACAAGGGATATCTCTACTATAGCTCTCAACTCACCGTTTATAGGGTGAAGCTAGACGAAAATCTTGTACCTGTGGGAGAGGCAGAAATCATCGTTGATGACGATCATGCGCATGGCTCTCATGAGCACATAGGTAAACCCATTGCATTTGATGAACAAGGACACATTTTTGTTCCATTTGGCGCACCCAACAACGCCTGCCAAAACCCCAAAAGAACCCCTTTGGCTCCTGGTCAAGATCCCTGTCCTCTGTTGGTTGACCATGGAGGAATATGGCGTTTTGATGCAGAAAAAATAGGACAAACCCAAAAAGACGGAGAATTTTATGCAAGCGGACTGAGAAGTATTGTTGCACTAGACTGGAATACTTCCGATCAAAGCCTATATGCTGTAGTTCATGGAAGAGATGACCTGCACCGACTTTGGCCCAATCACTTCAGTCAATGGGAAAGTGCAATGCTTCCATCAGAGGAATTTATCAAAATAGAAAAAGGAGACCACTTTGGCTGGCCCTACTGCTTCTATGATCAAATGCAAGGTAAAAAAGTTTTGGCTCCAGAATATGGTGGAGATGGGACCATAATTGGACGTTGCTCAGAATACAAAGACCCGGTGATTGGATTTCCGGGACATTGGGCGCCCAACGATTTGGTCTTTTACACTGGAAATGCATTTCCAGATCACTACAAAAACGGTGCTTTTATTGCTTTTCACGGTTCTACCAACAGAGCTCCTTACCCTCAATCCAGTTATTTCATTGGATTTGTTCCTTTCAAAGACGGCAAGCCTTCAGGGCCCTATGAAGTTTTTGCCGATGGTTTTGCTGGAGTAGACCCTATCGTCAATACTCGTGATGCCCAATTCAGACCCATGGGTATAGCATTTGCTCCTGATGGTTCCATGTATATTGGAGAAACAGAAAAAGGTAGGATTTGGAGAGTTCAGTTTAAAGGAGATCGAGATGCATTTGGCAAAAAAGAGTTGGCCCAAATGGAAGACAGAAAAAGACTGAGTCACATTAGAACCCCGGATATAGTCAACGACAGGATTGAACCCAAAGATTTAGCCATTGGTCAAAAAATCTACAATCAATATTGCATGGCCTGTCATCAATCCAATGGAATGGGTGCTTCCGGACGATTTCCTCCGCTCAATGGAACCGATTGGGTGACCGGAGACAAAGAAAGGTTGGTTCACCTCATCCTCAACGGAATGGAAGGGGAAATAAAAGTCAATGGAGAAATATATGATGGACTGATGCCTCAACATTCATTTTTAAACGACGATCAAATTGCAGACGTATTGAGTTATATTAGAACCCATTTTGGAAATCTAGCGGGCAGCGTTACTGCTGAGGAAGTTGAAAAATATCGAAAAACAAACATCAATTGACAAATTAGGAAATTGAATTAAAAACTGAAATAATGAAAAAAATAAATTTATTACCCCTTTTAGTAATGCTGATAAGTGGATCTATTTTAGCGCAGAGCTATGATATTCTCATTAAGGGAGGGCATATAATTGATCCCGCCAATAACATTGATCAAGTGATGGATCTTGCTATTATGGGAGATAAAATAGCTGCCGTTGAAAAGAAAATTTCACCAAAACAAGCCAAAATAGTAGTGAATGCATCTGGTATGATTGTGAGCCCTGGACTCATTGATATGCACACGCATAACTTCTTCGGAACGGTTCCCAACCGCTATTTGGCCAATAGCTTTTCTGCTGTTCCACCAGATGGATTTACTTTTCGATCCGGAGTTACTACAGTAGTTGATGCTGGAAGTCCAGGATGGAGAAATTTTGAACTTTATAAGTCTCAAGTTATAGATGCTTCAAAAACCAGAGTTTTGTGTTTTTTAAACATTGTGGGGGCGGGAATGAGTGGCGGTCCCCGAGAGCAACATATTGCTGATATGAATCCACAAATGACCGCTATGGTTGCAAAGCAAAATAAAGACCATGTTGTTGGTGTCAAACTTGCCCATTTTCATGGATTTGATTGGACTCCAACAGAACTTGCTGTTCAAGCTGGTGAATTGGGTAGTATCCCTGTAATGATAGATTTTGGAGGGAGTAACCCTGAGTTACCTCTCGATAAATTATTTTTAGAAAAGCTAAGGCCTGGAGATATTTTTACCCATGCCTATGCTCATGTCAATGGAAGAACCCCCATTGTGTCAGAAAACGGAAAAGTAAGAGACTATGTTTTTGAAGCCCAAAAAAGGGGCATTGTTTTTGACGTAGGACATGGAGGGGGAAGTTTTATTTTTGAGCAGGCCGTGCCTGCAATCCAACAGGGATTAAAACCTGACGTTATCAGTACAGACCTCCATACGGGTAGTATGAACGGGGGAATGAAAACCCTGAATAATGTCATGTCAAAATTCCTGAACATGGGACTCAGCATTCAAGAAGTTATCGCTGCAACTACCTCTAAACCCGCCCACTACATTAAAAGAAAAGACTTGGGGCATTTGTCCGTTGGTACCGAAGCGGATGTTGCCATTCACAGCCTTAGAAAAGGAGATTTTGGTTTTATAGATACCCGTGGCAAACGAATGAAAGGCAATCAAAAACTGGAGTGTGAGTTGACCCTCAGGGCGGGAAAAGTAGTTTATGACTTAAATGGCTTGGCCAGCGATGATTGGAATCATTAAGTATGAAACTAATATCAAAATATCTTTTCACCCTCTCGGGTTTGATGTTTGTCCTTTCAATAGGATTATTTCTATCAGGTAATGCCACCATGTTAGGGCCGCCGCTCATTCTATTTTTTTTGAGTTTGGCTTTGGCAATGAGAGGTACTGAAAATTTCAAAGGTTTTTCTTTTACTGTATTAATTTTTGCAGCAGTCAGTCTATCTATGTTTTATCCTCAAACCTTTGTCAAATGGGGTGACTTTCAACTAAAGAAACTCATCGTTCCTCTGCTACAAATTATCATGTTCGGAATGGGTACCGCCATGAGCTTCAAAGATTTCTATGGTGTCATCAAAATGCCTAAAGGGGTTTTGGTCGGTTTAATCTGCCAGTTCAGTATCATGCCTTTTTTGGGTTTCAGTTTGGCGACCTTATTTAATTTTCCTGCAGAAATCGCTGCTGGAGTGGTATTGATCGGTTCGTCTCCTAGTGGTTTGGCCTCCAATGTTATGGCCTATTTGGCGAAGGCCAATGTGGCCCTATCTGTTACCCTTACTGCGGTGGCTACTGTAATAGCTCCCTTTATGACCCCACTATTGATGAAGTATTTTGCAGGAGCTTTTGTTCCTATTGATTTTGTAGCCATGATGTTGAGTATTGTCAAAATGGTAATATTACCCGTTGTTTTAGGCTTGGTTTTCAATCACTTTTTCCATGGAAAAGCCCAATGGTTGGACAAAGCTATGCCTGTGGTATCGATGACTGCTATTGCCTTGATTATTATGATCATTACAGCTGCGGGTAGGGATTCCCTTTTATCCATCGGAATCTTGCTGATAATAGCCGCCATTCTCCACAACTTGATGGGGTATCTTTTGGGTTACTGGGGATGCCGTTTGTTGAAAATGAAAGAACAAGACTGCAGAACCATTGCCTTGGAAGTGGGGATGCAAAATGGAGGCTTGGCCTCTGGAATTGCTCTTGAGATGGGCAAAGTTTCCACCGTAGGCTTGGCACCTGCCGTGTTTGGTCCTTGGATGAATATTTCTGGTTCCTCACTGGCCACATGGTGGAGAGACAAAGACCCTGAAAAGAAAAATAAAATTTAAATCTAAACCGAATGACAATCAAAAAATTTACAACCGTTTCTTTTTTTCTCCTCATTTTTTTGATACTCAATAACACTTTTGCCCAAAACTTGAGTGTCGATCAAATGAAATTTCTTACCCACCAGTGGGAAGGAGAACGCTTTGATGACGGTAGGCCCAAAGTACCTTCAGATATCCTGCAACGGATGAAAAAAGTAACCATTGAAGAGGCCTGGGGCGTTTTGAGGAACGAAGGCTTCCACAACCAATTTGAAGGTGGATGGCAACCTTTACACGACGATGTAACTGTTGTAGGAAGAGCCCTCACCGTTCAATACATGCCCAACCGACCCGATGTAGCCGACCAGATCAAACAAAAAGGATTGGCCGATGGAGAAATCGGAAATACCAATTCATGGCCCATAGATCGATTGGTAGAACACGATGTTTATGTAGCCGATGGATTTGGGAAAATAGTGGACGGGACTTTGATTGGAGACAACTTGGGCAATTCCATTTACGCTAAATCAAAAACTGGAGTGGTATTCAATGCTTCGAGTAGGGATATGGAAGGACTGTCCGAAATCGAGGGGTTCAATGCTTTTGTTAGGGCTTGGCATCCTTCATTTCTCACCGAGGTAATGTTATTGAGCATCAATGACCCCATAAGAATCGGAGCGGCTACCGTCATGCCTGGAGATGTGGTATTGGCCAAAAAAGAAGGGGTCATTTTTATTCCGGCACATTTGGCAGAGAAAGTAGTGGTTACCTCTGAGGTTGTCCGACTCAGGGATCTGTTCGGTATCACCCGATTGAAAGAAGGCAAATATACCCCAGGACAAATTGACAATAAATGGTCTGAGGAAATAGAAAAAGATTTCTCTAAGTGGATCAGGGATCATATGGATGAATTGCCCGTTACCAAAGACCAAATAAAAGAATTGATTAAAAAAAGAATGTGGTAATAGTTTAACAACAAAATTTAAAAAGATGAAACACAACGAAAAAAGAAGATCAGTATTAAAGAATATTGGAATGGGAATGGCGGGCTTATTTGGCATGGCAACTGTAAAAGCGGCCCCTGTAAAAAGCAAAAAAGAAGTGGTCGGTGAGATTGTCGATGATCAAAAAATGCCCTTGTTTTCCGGAGCGGTCAGACATGGAAACACCCTATACATTGCTGGAAAAGGTGCTCATTTTGACGGGGATATCAAAGCCCATACCGATCATGTTTTAAACGAATTGCAAAAAGAATTGGAAAGAAACGGTTCTTCTATGGAACAGGTATTAAAGGTCAATGTTTATTTAGCAGACCTGGCAGACTACCATAAGATGAACGAGGTTTACCGTGGGCGTTTTGGCGAAAACCCACCCGTAAGAACCACAGTAGCCACCTATGGAGGTGTTCCTGGTGATTCTTTAGTAGAAATAGATTGTATCGCCGCAGTAGAATAAACCATAAAAACAAAAAATGATGATAAACAGAAGAAAAGTACTTCAATCACTGGCCAGCCTTCCCTTTGCAGGAAGTTTGCTCGGCACCAATTCGTTGTCTGCTCAATCCAAAACTGCGGCAGTAGTCTCCAGTTTGAGGCGAGATTTTTTTAAAGAGCTCGGATTAAGAACATTTGTCAATGCCGCTGGAACCTATACTTCCATGACTGGCTCATTAA
>JAQCBK010000070.1 GCA_027621505.1 Bacteroidota bacterium
AATTTTTTGATTAGCACATATCACCCCATCGGCGGGATTGGTGTTGATGACCACGAGACCCGACTCCGAAAAATTATCGACCAATACAGTTATGCTTTCGGTATAGCTACATCCATTGGAATCGGTAACACTCACATTTACGATTTCCCCATTGTTTATTTCTAGCCCCCCATTGTTTCCTGCGGTAGTGCTGAATACTCTATTGGTAGAAGATACCGATCTGCTGGAATCTCCTTCGATGGTAAAGGTGTAGGTTACGGTTCCTGGAAATAGTGCTGCCGCAGTGATGTTGATGGTATCTCCAAAACAATAGTTGGCCTGATCGGCTGTTAAGTTGGGATCGTAATCGGGATTGACCGTGATGGTAATGGCGTTGCTATTATCGGGTTGAGAGCATCTCACATCTCCTGCGTCAAACACATTGTTTCCATTGTTGTCTATGTAGGAGTAGGCAAGCCTTTGATAGGTTGTTGTTTGATTGGGTCCGCCACCTGGCAGAGAGGCGAAGTCCAATCCCGAAGAAGTTTGACCTGCAATATCGTTAAAAGCTCCACCAGCAATTTTGGATTGCCATTGGTAATAGATGGTATCGGAGGAGGTCGCCTCCGTCACGGAGGTAATATCTCCAGCGGGAAGATCGCCAAAACACAATATTTCGTCGTCTGCAACCGTCAGGGAAATGGTGCCAGCATTCAAGACTTCCACTACTTGAATGGTCATCGAGACCGATTCCGAACAACCGGCTGCATTGAAGACTTCGACCAGAATAACGCTATCGTCGGTAAGTGCGTTAGTGGTCAATTTGGCACCTCCATCGCTGAGTAGTCCGGGAGCTACCCCAGCTCCATTGATCGTAAAAGTATAGCTAACCCCACCGGCGGCAGTAATTTCAATGGTTTCATTGCTGCAAATGACCCCACCCGGGACGTTGGAAGTCAGGGAGGGATTGATAGGACTGGAGATGGCATTGATGGTCAGGTCGTCGGTAAAGGTACAGGAAGGACTTCCTGCTGATGTAATTTCGACACTGATGACTGCCCCATCGGCAACTTCTAGGGTGGTGGCCGAAGAATTTTCAGATATAATGGGGTAGAATTCATTGGTAGTGGAGGCTTGGGCAGCATTGCCATCGATGTAAAAAGTATAGGTGGTGGCTCCAGCCGGAGCAGCCACGGTGATGACTTCATCCAGACAGTAGATGCCATCGCCATCGCCATCTGCAATACTCAGTGTTGCATCAAATTCTGGAAAAACGGTTACTGTAATTCTGTTGGACTCTTCCCCAATGGCACAGGTATTGTCACCAACTACTGCATAGGCCAGCCTTCTGAAATGAGTGGTTTGAAACAAGGCTGCCGTGGGTTTGTAATCTGCGTTTTCTGCTCCATCGATATTAAACCAATTGGTAGCATCTAGAGAGCTTTGCCACTGGTACAGTATGGTGGTGGCCGCATTAATAGTCGAGGTTGCTACCGCAGTAGAGCTGATCTGCCCGGCCATAATATCGCCATAGCATATACCATCGATATCGTTGGCGTCCGACATAACGACTGAACCAGCATCTGTGATTTCGCCCGTAAATAGCGTGAGACTTTGGGTTTCTTCACACCCAGAAGCGTTCATTACGGTCACGGAAACAGTTTCCCCGTTGCCGATGGTGGAAGTAGCATAAACGGCAGAGGGACCACTTTGCTTGACAATTCCTTCCACAGCAAAAGTATAGGTGACGCCACCGCTAGCGGTAAAAGTTACGGTTTCACCTTTACAAACCACATTGTCAATGGCCGTAGAAGAGAGGGTTGCAGCGGGCAACAAGTTTACCGTCACGGTAATCTCTTGGCCCGAACTGTCTGTGGTACACCCATTGGCGTCAATCATCGTGTAACTGATCACATCCCCATCGGATAGGGCATCGGGATCTGCAGGATTGGAGGAAAAAGTAATGGTATAATCCGTGGTTGAACTTTGAACCAAAGACCCATTTTTGAAGAAATTGTATTGGGTTCCGTCGTCGGGTTGTATTTCAAAATAAATTTCTTCCCCTTGACATACATTGGCCGAGGGAGGGTTTACAGTCATGGTCGGGTCGTCGGGATCATAAACCAAAACCAACGTGCTTGTGGCATTATTGGTGGTATTGGTGTCTCCGGTAGCTGATACGGAAGTGGTTGATACTGTGATGGTTGTATTGCCGTCTAAAAGAAATGGAAGGTTGATCTGATTGGCATTGAGCCCGGCTCCACCGGTATCGAAATCGTCTGGATAGGTTAGATTGATAGCACCATTCCCTGCAATGTTGGTTACCAGTGTTGGGGCCACTTCGAAAGTAGTGACACTGTTTACCCCGTTGACGATGAACAACACCGTACTGATTTGATCGGTGGAAGGGTGGTAGTTGCGAAAAGTGATGTCAAGAGTGATACTGGAGGTGGGACAGAGCTCATACTGTGTACCGTTGAGGGTTCCTTCATTGACCACAATATCTGATACTCCTATATCCTGAGCATAGAAAATGGAGGACAGGAGTAGGAAGTTTAAACAAACAAATCGTTTAATGAAACCTATGTGGCTACCGTCAATCAAAAATTTAATAATATAGTCAATATAAAAACGAATTTAAGGCTATATTATTATATATGGTCTAATAAAATGCATATTTTGTGGAATTTATAAGGTTGTTTTTTTGCATTTGAATTTTTTTTAATTCAATCCTATTGCTTTTTAAAATTTCAATGGTGATCACATCAGGTAAACCTCAAAAATTCAGTATTTCATTTGTAATCTTTAGTATTGCTCTTTTTCCGTTTTTATGGTCAAGCTGTAGTTCCAAATTTGAGGGTACAAACTACAATCGTATTAAAGTAAAAAAAACCACAAGAGATTCGCTCTTTTACCTTAAAGGTCAACTTTTTTCAGGCGCGGTAAACCACTACGACCTTCATGGATCGCAGGTTCGATTCTTTGAGGTACAGGAGGGAAAATTGAATGGTGAATACCGTGTTTTTGATGCCAAAGGTTGGTTGATGGTTTTTGCAACCTATCACGATGGGGTGCTTAATGGTCCTTGGTCAGCATACAAAGGTGATCAGCTGATCGAACGGCTGAATTACAGCTATAATCTTATGCACGGCAAGCGAGAGCTATTTTGGGAAAACGGTCTTTTGAAAGAAGAGAATTATTTTGATCATGGTGTTTTGACTGGGCGAAGTAATTATTTCTTTTCGAATGGAAAATTGCGCAAAACTTTTGCTTTTGATGCCAATGGAAATCGCGATGGCGATTGGATGGATTATCACCCCAATGGAAAAATCAAACAAAAAATAATATATCGATCCGGTAAAATAATTGACAGCTTAGTTCGTTATAATAAAGAGGGTCAAATATTAATAGACCAATAGATTGTCAAAAAATAAATTTTTATACCTACACCATTATGATCAGCGATGATGCTGATTATCTAAGAGTTTATGATTTAAAAGAGAAAAATATCGAAATATATCACAATAGAGAGTATTTTAACGAACTACTCCCGTAGTGTATTATCCCTTTAGTGGATAATTAGTAAATTTGTAAATACTCAAATTTTTTAACAATGCCCCACATTGTAAAAAAATCTTACCTAACCTACTACCTGGGCTTTTGCCTCCTTGTTCCCTTGTTTTATATTTCAGGAAATGATGTTCCATTTGTCAGACCAAATGTGAACAAAGGTATTAATCTTGCAGCAACGGTCACTACTACCCTCAGTAGTTCGGTGTCAAGTGATACCTTCTGCTCAGGTGACAGTATAACCTTTACGGCCTCGCCTAATGATGCTAACAATTACCGCTTTTACCGTTATTATTAAAAAAGCTTATAGCATCTGGGTTTATCAGAGAAGTATACTCTTTAAGAAAGTTCACTTTATCTTTACCTAAGCTCCAAGTATAAGCATGTTCATATAAGGAACAGAGTCTCTTGTAATGAAATAGTTTTGTACATCTTCACTTAAAACAGAAGGGGCAAAAGGTCTAAATCCTTCTCTTTTTTTAGGAATGGCGTATAACTTTCCTTTCAGGGCTCAAGCCCAAATCCATTCTCCTTCTGTTTTTGAAATATTTGTCACTTTTGATTTCAGTAGATTCCAGAGAAACCAAAGGGGTTTTTTCAAGTTTTTACAAACAGAGAATTATTAAAAAAGGCTCCACCAAACAAATATGAAGCCTCTTCATAAAAAGAAGATCGTCACAAATCAAAAGCAATATTTGTTTTCCTTAATGACCTTGTCTGCGATGTTATTTTTCAACCCGATGATGTCTGGAAGTTGATCGTATCGACACAAACGGTGCACACTTTTCATCAAATTCAATTGCGCATCCCCTTCGGCAATATTACCGATGATTTCTTTTGACCTTTTGAGGGTCATTTCCACGGCATCAAAAACGTACAAGCGCGTCATGTCCATCTGATGATCCATCTCCATTCCTCGGTTTCTGTTTTTGAGGGTTCTCAAAATTGCCGATTCAGCAAAGTAGATCTCAATCATGATGTCCGATAAACCGATGAGGGTTTGTTGGTTCTTTTCTAGTTCTTGGCCATACTTTTGGAAAGCCGATCCAGCAATCATCAAGAAAACTTTCTTTAAATTTTTTACTTTGTGCAATTCTACGGAGAGGGCCTGATTGGGGTCGATATTATCCGCTGTTCCTCCAGCAGTCATTTCTCCTGCCACCTGCATCACTGCACTCATGAGATCTAATTCTCCTTTCATTGATTTTTTGACCAACATTCCAACGGACAACATTCTGTTGATTTCATTGGTCCCCTCATAGATTCTTCCAATACGAGCATCCCTCCAGGCAGATTCCATAGGTGTGTCGGCAGAAAAACCCATTCCACCGAAGATTTGAATCCCATCATCTGCACAATTCTGAACATCCTCGGAGGTGGCGACTTTGATCATAGAACATTCGATGGCAAAGGCTTCTACCCCTTTAAGCTCCGCTTTTTGGTGTTCCATTCCTTCCTCTTGTAGGCTTTTGATTTTTAGCTCTATATCGTGTGCAGCTCGATAATTGGCAGATTCCCCCACATAACAGGAGGTAGCCATTCTAGCAATTTTTTCCTTTATCGCTCCAAATTGAGCTATGGGTGTATTGAACTGTACGCGCTCGTTGGCGTATTGAACGGCTTTGGTGATCACCCTTCTTTGGGCATCCAAACAGGCTACACCCAATTTGATCCGCCCAATATTCAATGCGTTCATGGCAATTTTGAACCCTTCACCTCGCTGCGCCAGCATATTTTCGACCGGCACCTTTGTTTCATTGAAAAAGACTTGGCGGGTGGAGGAGGCATGTATCCCCAACTTGTTTTCCTCATCTCCCAGTGTGATACCATTTCCTGGATCATTGGGTACGATGAATCCGGTGATGTTCTTATCGTCTTCGATTCGGGCAAACACAATGAATACGTTGGCAAAACCTGCATTGGAAATCCACATTTTCAGTCCCGAGATTAAATAATGACTACCATCTTCTGAAAGCACTGCTTTGGTTTTTCCGGAGTTGGCATCGGATCCAGCTCCTGGTTCGGTAAGGCAATAGGCCCCAAACCATTCACCACTGGCCAGCTTGGGTACGTAGGTTTGTTTTTGTTCCTCCGTGCCGTAGAGAACGATAGGCATAGTGCCAATTCCCGTATGGGCACCAAAGGCGGTAGAAAAGGATCCTGTAGCCCCAGAAATATAGTCACATACCAACATGGTGGAGACAAAACCCATGCCCATTCCCCCGTAATTTTCAGGAACGGAAATACTGAGAAAACCCAGTTCTGCTGCTTTTTTCATGCACGACTTGGTAAACTCATAGTCCTTTTTCTCAAAACGCTCTTTATGAGGCCAAACTTCTCGATCAATAAAATCTTGAACGCTTTCCTTGACCATAATTTGCTCTTCTGAAAAATCTTCGGGTGTAAAAACACTCTCGGGCTCTACATCTCTGATGATGAATTCGCCCCCTTTAATAAGTTTAGCGGATTTAAGTTCCATAGCTCTTGGGATTTAATGAATTAAAAAATGTTCAAACTTCTTGCTTTCTTTCATTACACAATCGGTCACTTCAAAAAAATGTTTGATTTGCTGTTCTGATAATTTACTTTCTATCGTATGATTAAAATTCAAAACGACTGTTCTTGAGTCGTCTCGTTTTTCTTTTCCGTAGGGGGTCAAAAAGATCAGAACACTGCGACCATCCTCAGGGTTGGACTCGCGTTTTATCATTTTTTTCTCCTCCATACTGTTCAACAAACGGGACAAACTGGTTGGCTCCATTCCCAATTTTGGTCCCAGTGCGGTGGAAGGGGTTCCTTCAGCTTCAATATTTAAAAGTGCAAATCCCAGAGCCATCG
>JAQCBK010000071.1 GCA_027621505.1 Bacteroidota bacterium
TAAAATACTGTATTTAAATTTATTATCCATATTATATTAAACCATTAGTTAATAAGTGTTCTTTGAGGCTTCCTATGCTTTCTATCAGGTGATCGGGTCGGATTAGTGATTTTTGATAGAGGGTGTTTCTGAATTTTCCAGTTTTGACCAAAAAGCTAATATACCCCATTTTTTGGGCGCCGCCGATATCATTGATCAGATCGTCTCCGACCATGGCAATTTCATGGGCTTGGCAATCCAGCCCTTGGGTGGCCAGTTCGAAGAAGGTAGGCTCAGGCTTACCCACCACCAATGCTTGGGTTTCGGTGGCGTGTTCCAATGCCGCTACAAAGGCACCACTGTCGAGTGTCAGTCCTTTTTCGGTTTGGAAATAGCGCCCCTTGTGGAGGGCCACCAATTGTGCCCCTTCCAAAATTTGATTCATCAGGCCATTGAGCAGGGGATAGTCCCAGTTTTCTCCTATATCTCCCACCACTATGGCCTGAGGTGCGTCCACCGCTGTGTCAAAGTCTTTATAATCGGCTTGGGCCTCTCTCTTGAGTACCAATCGACATCGCTGATACCCCTGCTTTTTGAGATACAGAACCCCAGCATAGTTGGCACTTACGATTTGGTCTTCGCTGAGCTGTAGTCCTAGAAGATTCAGTTTTTGAGTGAGTTGCTTTCTGGGCAAGGTGGTATTATTGGTAATAAAACGATAAGGGATTTGCATTTCCTGTAACCATTCCAGAGTGGCATTGGCTCCGGGAAGCAGTTGATCGTCCACATAAAAAACGCCGTCTAAGTCAAATAAAAAAGCCCGAATCATGGAGGTGTTTTTGTTTTTTAAAGTTAATGTTTTCAAAACGGACATGAAAGGAGTGCAATGACAAGCCCCATACTGAGGTCTTTTGAGAAAAGCCGTTTTGATAAGAAATTATCAGATTTTTGATAAAAAATGATCATTTTTATCATTTTGAGTCAATTCCGATCATTTTTGGCTGTTTTTTAAATTTTTTTGAGAATGATAATGCAAATCGATTTTCAGCTTTTTGGCCTCCTTCAGTATCCCAGCAATTTTATTAATTTTGTCAATAATTATGGGAAAGAAAATCATCAAATGCAGCCAATGTGATCAGGAATTCGAAACAGGTTTCGACTATCGTATGCATTGGGAAACCCATTTGGAAGCCTATCTACAAAAGGTGAAGGAGCAAAATAAGGCCTCTGAGGCATAGCTGCCCCCGAACAACGATTACCTGCGTTTGTAGCTTTGAGACCAGTCTTGGGTTTGCTGTTCTTTTTTAATGCGCTCCACGACTTGAGGTTGGAACAACAAGGGATGGGGTTCTCCTTTGGAGGTTAGGTGAAATTGTGCGCATTCACTGCAGAGATAGTAACTGACTGCGGGACGGTTGAACCGAATGTGGGAACGGATCAATGCCTCGGCAGCTTCCTCCTCGGTATAGTATTGGTTTTTTTTACTGCTACAGTCCACGGCTTAGATTTGCAATTCGATCAAAAAGGTCGTCAGAAAACCCCAAAAGGTACCCGTGGCCATACTCACAATGGCCAAAACTACCGCATGAGGCATTAGCTTTTCGTTATAGGCTGAAGCCAAGGCCGGGGAGGTAGAAATTCCCCCGATATTGGCCATCATGGCAATGGGGCCCCATGCCATTGAAATCTTGAGTTTGTAGTTGAAATAGGCAATAACCAATAGGTTGATGATCATCCAGTTGATCATGAACAAAATCAGTATCCAGGGGAGTTCAAAATCATTGAACTTGAGCTTTAACCCCAATATAGACATGATGACTATGATCCCCACTGAGCCAAGCTTTAGGTTGATGCCAAAAGACCAAAATTTTAATAGGTTACCAATGAGCAAACCCAAAATGGAAAGGATGATCACATTGGTAATGAAACTCAATTCCATGGCTACGACTCCCGCAGTGATCCCCAATGCAATCAATACGGATAAATAAGGATTTTTAGAGTTGGAAGGGGACTCGGTATTTTTTTCAGTAAAACGAATGACATGGACAATATTGAATTTTTTATTGAAATCATCGGTTCTTCGAATGATTTGAAACAGGAAGATCATGACTATGTTCTGGATCATATTGTCCAGCAATAAGACCGATAGAAAAAGGTCTTCTCTAACGGCCACATATTCTTTAAGTACCAGCATACTGGAACTGCCACCGATCCAGCTCCCGACGATGGGTATGATCCCTCGCCACAACTCGGCCATCTGATCGCTTCCCATAAAGTAAAGCATAAACAATAGAGCAGGAATGATCGCAACGGTAAAAGAGCCGATAAAAAAAAGCAAAAGAGGTTTGAGGCCCACGATCTTGAGCTGGCTCAAAGACATCGAACTCATGATGCAAAAAATGGTGATGGGGTAGATATAAGATTTACTCCAATCGTGCAGCACGATGTTTTCCAAGGACAGATCAAAAACAAAAGAAAGTAGGCCCGGAATCAAAAAAGTAAGCAATATGGCGGGAATCCAATGGAGGATTGTTTGGATGATTTTATTTTCAAACTTGGCGATATACATTACAAAAATCGAAACCGACAAGGCGATTAAAATTCCCAATAAGTTAGCGCCATCCATGAGAAAGGGATTTCATTAAATTATACTAAAATTGCTCATCAAGATATAAATGAATAGGGGGGCAACAATCAAAAAAGCGGAAAAACTTACGGTGTAGTTCAGGATATCTATGCTTAAACCGTTCTACCATTCCTCCATACCCCACAGCGTGTTGGGGTTCGGTCTTTTCATTTTTCACTCCTTTAACAGTTAATTTTAAAAATATTTGTACAAAAAAGGGGCAATCCGTCTTGGAAGGTAATGAAAAAATGGATTGTTTATTTGTATATACAAATATTGTAGGTATATTTGTTAAAAATTGTTATGAAAATTCAAAAACCTAAATGCGGTTGTGGGAACACCCAAAATCCTGAGGGGTTTTGCGATGGTTCCCATAGCAAAAATTAGATTTATGATCTTTTTGCTACAAAACCCCTTCAGTAATGTTGGGGTTTTTTTGTATTGTTATATTGTATTGTTGTGTAGGGGTTGGATTGGGACTATTCTTCTGGAACCTCCTCAAGCTGTGGTGCCTCTGTGCTGTTCCCAAATTTGAATCGCATTGCAATCTCATGGGCTTTTAGGTTGAGTCCCGAGAGTTGATCCGCTCCATAAGTGCAATTAAGCTTAAATTATTTAACTTTCACTGCCTATGGCTCACTTATAGCCCTAGAAGTAAAATCAAGTTTACTTCTGCTGTATTCGATCCGCCAATTGATCAGGAATTGAGTCGGCGACATCCATAAGTTGCAAATCCATTTTGTCCAAAAAATCAGACAGTATTTCAGGAAAGGTTTCAGCAAGATCATGTTTTTCGGAAATATCTGCTTTTAAGTCGTATAGTTCGGGTTGCTCCAACACCAGAGTCGATCTTCCATAGTGAATGGGTTCTCTTTGCTTGATGTGGATTTTGTATCGCTCGTTTCGGTAAGCATGCAGTTCGGCAAAAGCCCAATAAAAAAAATCTTTACGAGGACTTGAGGACTTTTGTGTCAATACTTGAGACAAATCATAACCATCCAACTTTCGATCGGATGGAAGTTCAGCCCCAGATAAATTTGCAAAAGTGGGCAATAAATCTAAGGTAGCACCCATCTGATTAATCACTCCTGGCATTACCCTTCCAGGGCCCCAAAAAATGGTAGGCACGCGTTGGCCTCCCTCAAAGGTAGTCCCCTTACCCGCTCGAAGTGGCCCAGCCGATCCCCCATGCGTCTTGAACAATAACCAAGGGCCGTTGTCGGATGTAAAAACCACAATGGTATTTCGATCCAATTGGTTCTTTTCTAATACATTAAGTATCTCTCCCACACTCCAATCGATTTCCTCGATCACATCAACATACAAACTGGCTTTACTTCTGCCTCTGAATTCCTCGGAAACAAAAAGAGGAATGTGAGGCATGCTGTGCGCAAGATATAAGAAGAAGGGTTGGGCTTTGTTCTGCTCAATGAATTGAACCGCTTTTTGAGTATATCTCTTGGTAATGGTGGTTTGATCTGCCGGACGTTCGATCACTCGGGCGTTTTCGATCAATGGGACATTAAAAAATTCTGTTTCTGAAAAATAGTGGGGGTCTTCTGCCAATTTGAGATATTGCCCCCATTGGTTACTGTCCATATCATTGGAATAGGGTATGCCATAGTAATAATCAAAGCCTTGTTGCTGCGGTAAAAATTTTGGCAAATGGCCCAAGTGCCACTTTCCTATGGCTGCGGTGGCATAATCTCGGGTTTTTAAAACCTCGGCGATGGTTATTTCTTCCAAAGGGAGGCCATTGGGCGAATCTGGGAAAAAAACATGCCTTTTGGAAGAGGTCATTCCATTTCGGATGGGATATCTTCCCGTCAATAGGGCCGCCCTGCTCGGGGTACAAACCGGATCGGCTACATAAAATTGAGTCCATTTTTGACCTTCTTCCGCCATACGGTCAATGTTGGGAGTTTGGATGATCGGATGACCAAAGCTTCCGATATCACCATAGCCCAAATCATCACAAAAAACAATCACAAAATTGGGAGGCGGATCCATCTGTGCTGTAAGCGCAAAACAGCACAAGGAAAAGCATACTAGAATTCGGTGTTTCATAGGGGAACCCATTAATGATTTTGCGCCACAGAAAGTTAAAGGTTGATTGTTAATTCAACGACTGACCTCCTTTTTCTCCAGTGCGGATTCTGTATGTCTCCTCTACAGGGAGTACAAATATTTTTCCATCTCCCACTTGATCGGTTGCTGCCGATTTCAATATGGCATCGATGGTTTTCTGAACAAAATCATCATTGACCACGATGGATAAAAAACGCCTTTGAATTTCGGAAGTGCTATAGGTAATCCCTCTGTAAACATGTCCTTCTTTTTCGTTCCCTACTCCCGTTACGTCCCAATAGCTAAAGAAATTAACCTCTACTTGGTGCAAGGCCTCTTTGACCTCATTGAATTTTGATTTGCGAATGATGGCTTCAATTTTTTTCATATTAATATGTTTTATAATTATTCGTTGTTATAAGCATTGACTCCAAATGAAACAGCATCTATTCCGGCATCCTCTTCTTGATCAGTAATCCTTATTCCAAGGGTCAAACTCAAAAGCTTCATAACCATGAAGGTAATGAAAAAAGAGAACAGACCAATAGCAAGAACCCCGATGGTTTGGGTTACTAAAAGGGACGTTCCCCCTCCATAAAAAAGCCCACCATCTAAAGCAAAAAATCCAACGGCCAAAGTGCCAAACAATCCGTTAATTCCATGAACTGCTATCGCCCCAACGGGATCATCCACTTTCATTTTGTCAAAAAACAAAACAGCGATATCAACCAAAACACCAGCAATAAGGCCAATAAAAATAGCTGATAACGGCCCTACAACATTACAACCTGCCGTAATGGAAACCAATCCTGCTAAAATTCCATTGATCACCATAGTGATGTCAATTTTTCCATAGGAGAAATAAGTATAGAACATGGTTGCGATTCCTCCAGCTGCTGAGGCAAGAAAAGTATTAACCACTACAGATCCTATCAGTTCCCAATTGCCCACAGCGCCAAGTGATGAGCCTGGATTGAAACCAAACCAACCGAACCATAATATGAATGCTCCTACAGCTGCTAATGGCAAATTATGCCCTGGAATAGTATTTGAGCTTCCATCTTTAGCATATTTTCCTATCCTCGGCCCAAGTACTATTGCTGCTGCTAATGCAGAGAAGCCTCCCATGGCATGAACTGCTGCTGAACCTGCAAAATCATTAAACCCTCTTAGGGCCAGCCAGCCATTGGGATTCCATACCCAATTGGCTACAACTGGATACATAAAAGAACAAAAAATAAAGACTAAGACAGCATAGGCCCATAGCTTCATTCGTTCTGCCAAGGCGCCTGAAACGATAGATATAGCCGCTATGGCAAAGCCTAATTGGATAAACCAGAAAAGTTTGTTGGAGACTGTAAGTCCCAGATCTAAGTCTCGATCCATAATTCCAAAATCTAGAGCAAACCATCCATTAGAGGATCCATAGGCAATTCCAAAACCGACTGTAAAAAATGCAATACCGCCAAAGGTAATATCTATGATTACCTTAGCGATAATACTCATTGCGTTTTTGGCACGAACA
>JAQCBK010000016.1 GCA_027621505.1 Bacteroidota bacterium
AACGTGTAGGTTGTTGTAATCTCCCTTGTCTCTCTCTGATACAAAGAATGCCTGTTCTACCTTGTTAGAGCGCGTTAGAAGTCTTGTTAGCCAGTTTCTCACAGTCATCGTATGAATCTTGTAAGGAGTTCTACATGTGATGAAGTAGTTCCATTGTAATTGCTGGATGAAGTCTGCGTAATCGTTAGATAAATTCATTCTCTTAAGTTTATGCAATAACAAGGGTTAGGGTGTTTTCGTTATTTTTCACCTATAAACGCTTGTAACTGCTGTTATTATTGACAATAAAGGTACTTCAAAGACTAATCCAAAAAAGGAGAATTGTTGTTGTGGAGAGAATATCTGGGGACAAGTTTAGGGACAAATAAAAAAGCGACTAAAAAGAAAAACTTTTCAATTGCCTATTATTATTAGTGGAGAAGATGGGACTCGAACCCACGACCTCTTGACTGCCAGTCAAACGCTCTAGCCAGCTGAGCTACATCCCCAAAGTTGGCTGGGTTCAAAAATACAACAAAGGTTTAAATTTAAAAACCCGCTGACCAACATTCGTCTTTTATTCTCTATCTTTAGTTTAATGTCGTTATTGGAAAAAATAGGTTTTTGGGGAGTGTTGTTGTTCTTTTCGACAGTTGCAGCACAAGGCGACGACAATCTGCTGATGCAATACAACAAAGGGCCCGATTTGGATGGCTTCTATCGCAAATGGAATTTTGACCTCCACGCCCACATGATCTATGGCAAGCTAAAAGAGGATGATGTCGTTTATAAAATTTCTTATTCCGCTGGGGCCTACCTTCAGTTCAAATTCTCCAAAACCTTTGCGCTGAGTTCGGGTACTGATTTTTACCAACTCAGCTATCAGTATAATCTCAGTAAAAATCAATCTTATGATAAACTAACCTACCTCAGTTTCCCTCTCACCATAAGGGCATTTCCCTCGCGAAAACTCCACTTTGAAACGGGTCTGCTCTACCACCATTTGATCGAAGCCCGAAATACTGAAATCGTCGATCTCAGAAAGCAGAGTCCTCTTTATCCGGAGGGGGTTTTCAAAAATGTTTTTGGATGGCTGTTTGGAGTACAATACAATGTTTGGAAACGATTGGATGTCTCCCTGCAATACCGTTTTCTAAAAAAAGCTTCTGATCTACAACGGCTTCAAAAAAACCATTTTGAGGCTTTCCAGTTGGGCCTGCACTTTTATGTATTGAATCCTCAAAAAAAACCCAAGTAGGGCTGCTAAAACAGTCGGGTGATGGAAATGTTGAGGTAATAATGCCGGGGGCTAACTTGACGTTCGTTGTCTTTGGAAACGCTGTTCCAAAGGGTCAAGGCCCTCCATTTTTTGCCGTAAAAGGCCAAGCCTGCCTCCAGGCTGTTTTTGTAGGGAATGGAGGTCAAAACAAAGGGAGCGTCGTTGTTGAACAAACTCCCCGAGATCATATAATCGTGGAAACGATACTCCTGTCGGGTTCCGCAATAAACCCCAAATCCCTTGCTTTGCATTTCCAGAGGATTCCCCAAAAATGACAAGACTTGTGCATTGCCCAGCAAAAATCCCAAACGTCCACCAAGGGCCATCCGTTGGGTGCCCAAATTTCCAAAAAGTTCATACATCAACGCGAGCCCATCGACTATCGGCAATCGCTTTCGGTGCATGCCGTTGAGGTTGAGGTGGAAGCGTTGCGGTAATGCCTGCGCCCAAGTCACATCGGGTAGGCCCAAAACCTTTTCGTGATAGAGATTCTGGAAAAAGGGGGCCAATGAAGCCTTACCGGTCATGCCGATCTTCAAAGAGATTCCCCATGACGAAAAGGAACTTTTGTAATGTTCTATAGCCCGCTCCAAAAACAACCAACCCCCATAGGGGTAATCAAATTGACGTTCATCTTGGGTATATCTTTTTTTGGGGGTGTAAATTTCCTGACCCAAGGTCCAATGCACATATTTTTTGGGAAATGCCCCCTCCTTTTCGTGCTTTAATTTGCCCGTACTTACAAAAATACCGCTCGAGTAATAACGATCCAGACCGAAATAAAGGTCATTGTCCACCGAAAGATTGAGGTATTGTTGAGCAGAAGCCCCCTTTGAAAGTAGGATTCCAATGGTCAGCATCAATAAAAAAATAGGCCTCATAGGAACTTATAGTGTTGTGAAAATAATCATCATTTTTGGAAAAGTTGGGTCAAAAACATTTCAATTTGTTTGGCAGTCCCGAAAACAAAATAGATTGGCTATTTTTGAATTGCCAATGGAAGGAAACGTTTACTTCGAAAAAAAGAACAAGGTGGGGAGGATCAAATTTTCTCATCCTAAAGGAAACAGCCTGCCCTCTCCCCTTTTACGAAAACTCATCGCGACGCTTGGCAAGGCCAATGATGATCTCGAGGTGCATGTGGTGGTGCTCGAAAGTGAAGGGAATGCCTTTTGCGCTGGCGCCTCATTAAGCGAATTGAAAACCCTTAAGAACTTAGAGGAGGCCAATGCTTTTTTTATGGGCTTTGCCGATTTGCTCAATACCCTTAGGAAAATGTCAAAATTTGTATTGGCCAGCGTACACGGCAAGGTCGTTGGTGGCGGGGTTGGACTGGTTTCGGCTTGTGACTATGCTTTTGCTTCGGAAACTGCTTCCCTCAAACTCTCGGAGTTATCCATCGGGTTGGGCCCCTATGTGATCGAACCTGCGGTAAGCCGAAAGATTGGAACCACCGCTTTTGCGCAGCTGTCCCTAGACAGCGCCAATTGGAAAAATGCCCATTGGGGTGTTGAAAAAGGACTGTACGCCGAATGCCACCCAGATCAAAAAGCCTTGGCGGAAGCGGTGAACGAAAAAGCCGAAATGTGGGCCGGATATGCCCCAGCGGCCTGTAGTGCCCTGCGCCAATTGCATTGGAAAAACACCCAAAACTGGGAGGGCCTTTTGCCCGAAAATGCAAAGATTACCGCCCAATTGGCCCTGTCTGACTTTACACAAAATAGAATCAAATCGCTATAACAATGGATCAAAAAGTTCGTGTAACCAAACAGTTTAAGTTCGAAACCGGTCACGCCCTATACGGCTATGACGGGCTTTGTAAAAATGTACACGGCCACAGTTATCAACTAGATGTAACCGTGATCGGTTCCCCCATCAACGATCCCCAACACAAGAAAAACGGCATGGTCATTGACTTTGGTGACCTCAAGGCCGTCGTCAACCAGGAGATCGTTCAGCCTTTTGACCATGCCACAGTACTCAATGTAAATACCCCCCACAAAGAAATTGCCGATGAAATGGAAAACAGGGGGCACAAAATCCTTAGGGTAAACTATCAACCCACCAGCGAATTGATGGTTTTGGACTTTGCAGTAAAACTTCAAGCCAAATTACCTAAGTATCTCAAGCTGTACTCTTTAAAACTTCGAGAAACTGCTACCGCATTTGCGGAGTGGTATGCCGAAGACCAATAAAATTTTTTGAAAACCCAATGGGATTACTGCGACCAAGCTGTTGGTTTTCGATCCCAACGGTGTTCCCTAAGTGCATTGTAGAGTCCCCGATCCATGGCTAAGCCATCGCTGCAATCGATATTGGAATGAACATTCCTCGCTTTTCGCATACCGGGGATAACCGTTCCTACGGTTTTGTTTTCTAAGATAAATCGCAATGCCATAGATGCCATGTCCATGCCCTTGGGAATCAAAGGCCTAAGGCGATCGGCCCGATCCACACTGGCATTCAGGTTTTCAGGAACAAAATAAGTCCCTCTCCAATCTCCCTCGGGGAATACCGTCTCTTTGGTAAGGTTTCCAGTGAGGGTGCCCTCATCAAAAGGAACCCTGGCAATGACTCCGATATCAAGTGCTTGACATAAAGGAAATAGCTTGTCCTCGGGTGCTTGATCGAAAATATTATAAATTACCTGCACAGCGTCGATGAGTCCTGTCTCCAATGCTTTGATCCCGTTTTGGGGTTCCCATCGATTCATACTAATACCCATCGCGGCCACCTTCCCTTCTTTTTTGAGGTCTTCCACCACCCTTTG
Source organism: Bacteroidota bacterium (assembly GCA_027621505.1). GTDB lineage: Bacteria > Bacteroidota > Bacteroidia > Flavobacteriales > Flavobacteriaceae > UBA8316. Next base: position 4,029 of record JAQCBK010000016.1, read on the forward strand.
CCACTCCTCTTTTTCGGTCCAAATATCGTCCCAGGTATGGAACTGCATCAAGTCCATTTGTTCCAAGCCCAAATTGGTCAAGGTTTTCTCTGTGTATTCTCGAATGTGTTGTTCGGGATAAGACTCCTCAAAAGAATACTCGGGTTTTGCTGGCCATTGAAAATTCATTGGAGGAATCTTGCTCGCGGTGTACAACTTGGTGTCAGGATGCGCTTTGACCAATTGGCCCAGCAAGCGTTCGCTATGCCCCTCGCCATAGCCCCAAGCCGTGTCAAAAAAATTGAGCCCTCGCTCCACCGAAAGGTGTAAGGAGGCCATGGACTGTTGATCGTCCGATGCTTTCCAGCCCCCCATTCCCCACATACCATAGCCTATCTCGCTCAACTGCCAATCGGTTCTTCCAAAACGTCTGTAAATCATTCTCTTACTAACTATATTTATTAATGTTTGCTACAAATCAAAAACCCAATTCCTCCAAATCGGCCTTGGCTTTGGCCGGTACCGTTGGGTCGGTATCATTGTCGTATTCCTCGCAATCCAAGGGGATACTCACCACCTCAGGCGCTAAAAATTCCTCCTTTGAGATGCCCAGCTCTTCAACTTCATAGGCGCCTTTCATATACAAGCCCCAAATGGGCAGGGCCATGGTCGCCCCTTGACCAAATCCAATTTCCTTAAAATGAACCGAGCGGTCTTCTCCGCCCACCCATACACCGGTGACCAAGTTGGGTACCATGCCCATGAACCAACCATCGCTTTGGTTTTGGGTGGTTCCTGTTTTTCCGGCAATGGGATTTTCAAAAATATAGGGATAACCTGTGACTACATTTTCGTAGATGTAGTTGGTCTTCTCCAGTCCGGCGTGCCGCAATCGAGCTCCAGAACCGTGCTCCGTCACCCCTTCCATCAGGTTTACGGTTACATAGGCTGCCTCCTCGCTGATGACGTCTTTGGTTTTGGGAACCACTTCAAAGAGTACCATCCCGTTTTTATCCTCAATTCGGGTGATCATAATGGGCTCGATATAGATGCCTTGGTTGGCAAATGTCCCATAGGCCCCTACCAGCTCAAAGAGGCTGATATCGGGAGTCCCTAGGGCAATAGAGGGGACTTTAGGGATGGATGAAGTAATCCCGGTCTTGCGCACCAGATCTATTACCGGCTGGGGGCCTACCCGATCCATAATTCTGGCACTGATGGTATTGACGGAGTTGGCCAAAGCGTTTTTTAAGGTACGGGTAAGGCCATAGCGGTCCCCCGAATTTTTGGGACACCAAGGGTCCACATTGCCGTGTTTCATGGCATCGATGCAGTAGAGGGCGTCGGGCAACTGATCGCAGGGGGAAAGTTTTAACTGATCGATGGCCGTGGCATACAAAAAGGGTTTAAAAGTTGAACCGATTTGTCTTCGGCCTTGCTTGACCTGGTCGTATTGGAAATGTTTGTAGTTGAAGCCCCCTACCCAAGCTTTGACATGACCCGTTTGGGGTTCCATCGACATCATGGCGGCCCGCAGGAAGTGTTTGTAATAGCGGATGGAGTCCATGGGGGTCATGATGGTATCGATTTCTCCTTTCCAACTGAAGACCTGCATGGGTACCGGTTGATGAAATGTTTCCAAAAGGGCTTCCTCTTCCATCCCCGCCAGCTTGCCTTTTCGCCAGCGTTCGCTGCGGTTGGCGGTCCGAAACAAAAGGGTGTCGATTTCCCCATCCCGCAAATCTAAGAATGGAGCTGTAGGGTTGAAGGCCGCTTTATTTTGGCGGAAAAATTCCTGTTGTAAATTTTTCATGTGTTCGCTCACTGCATTTTCTGCGATGGACTGGAGTCGTGAGTCGATGGTGGTATAAATCTTTAGCCCATCGCGGTAAATATTGTAGGAACTGCCGTCGGGTTTGGGGTTTTCGCGAATCCATTTTTTCATGAATTCCTGAAGGTAGGCCCTAAAATAGGTGGCCAATCCCTCCCGATGGGACTCTGGCGAATAGTCGATCTCCAAGGGAAGGGCCGATAGGGAATCCCGCTCTTCGGGGGTGATCATTTCGTTTCTGAGCATCTGTTGGAACACCACATTTCGGCGATCCTTTACCAGTTCTGACCTTCGGATGGGGTTGTAGAGGGAGGAGTTTTTGAGCATGCCCACCAAAGTTGCCGATTGTTCCAAAGTCAAGGCTTCGGGGGTGGTATCAAAATAGATCTTTGCCGCCGAACGTACGCCGTCGGCGTTGTAGCCAAAGTCGTAGATGTTCAGGTACATGGCTATGATTTCATTTTTGGTGTATCGGCGTTCCAGTTGCACCGACAATACCCATTCCTTGATTTTTTGAAGTACGGCTTCTTTTTTGTTACGGGAACGCACCCCCACAAATAGCTGTCGGGCCAACTGCTGGGTGATGGTACTGGCACCGCCCTTCTTCCCGAGATAGAAAATGGCCCTGAGGGTGCCTCGCCAATCGATTCCAGCATGGTCATAGTAGCGTTCGTCCTCGGTAGCGATCAGGGCATCAACTATGTTTTGGGGTAATTCATCATAGGTGATGGGCGTTCGGTTGTCGTTAAAATAAAACTTACCCAACACCAGGCCGTCGGCAGAAAAAATTTGTGTGGCCAGATTGGTCTTTGGATTTTCCAATTGCTCCAGTGGGGGCATGGGCCCCATATAGCCCAATGCGACGGCAGTAAAAATACCCGCCACCGATAGTACACCACTTATAAAAATGAACCAAAAAGCGAAAACAAACTTTTTGTAACTCCTTTTTCTGTTATTTTTATTTTTCGATCTACTCATTCTTCCCTGTTTCCATTATGGCAAGACCTACCCCCACGATGCCCTCCAAATCCTCCATGCCTTTTTCACTGCCATTAAACCGCAATGCGTGTTCCAACTCTACCTTCAGTTGGGATACGGCGGGCAATCTATAATTTTCTTTCCACCAAAGTTGGCTTTCCTTTACCTCCAAAAAACCGCTCCCCAACCATTCCCCTTTGGGATTGGCCATGGCGTATTCTAGGGTATCGCAAACCAAAAGGGAATCCCCCGCATGCATTCTTGCAATCAAAAAAAGATTGGAAAAAGGATATTGCTTGTTGTTGCGGATATAGATCATCAAATTGACGGGGCGATCAGTAGGGGCGTCGAAAGCAAAAACTGCTTTTTCTGAGGCGGGCCAATATTCCTGAAAATTTCGATATTCCATATACAGCCCTGGATCTTTACACGACAAAAGCCCATTCAAAAGTAAAATCGGAATGATCCATTTTCTAATCATTGTCCTGCCGTCGCTTGGGTCTGCGTTTTTTCCTTCTTTTGTTTTCGGCCCTTTTGGGGCGATCAAAGCGGTTCAAGCTGTCTTGACCGACCACATTTTCAAAGACCACATCGGGTTTTTCTGAAGTGTCGTTGGTAAGTTCTGTGGAATATTCCTCTAAGCTTTCCACGGTTTCTTTCTTCTTGTTTTTGGCGATGATCTCTTGGACAGATTCCAATGACAGCTTGTGCCAATGCATCCACTCGCCTTTGTAGGCATACCACAATTCCTCTTTGAAGATGTCCATTTTTTGGAAGACACCCTCTCCTTTTTTGGTTTCTAATTTCACCTGTGACTTGGGGAAATTTTTGAGGGCTGAACGATAGGCATCCAATTCAAAATTGAGGCAACATTTGAGTTTGCCGCATTGTCCGGCCAGCTTGAGGGGGTTGAGGGCCAACTGCTGGTAACGGGCAGCCGAGGTGGATACGCTGCGGTAATCGGTGAGCCAAGTAGAACAACAAAGCTCCCTTCCACAGGAACCGATCCCTCCCAGTCGAGAGGCTTCCTGCCGGGGTCCGATTTGCCGCATTTCGATACGGATCGAAAAGGCTTGTGCCATGTCTTTGATCAACTGCCGGAAGTCCACCCTACCCTCGGCGGTGTAATAAAAGGTGGCTTTTTTACCGTCCCCACGGTATTCTACATCGGAGATTTTCATTTCCAATCCCAAACGGATGGCCAGCTCACGCGCTCGTTTTTGGATTTGTGGCTCTTTGTCTCTTAGGCTTTGCCATTTGTCTATTTCTTTTTGTTGGGCCTTGCGGATTATTTTTTGGACTTCCTCGCTGTCTTCGGCCACTTTTTTCTTTTTCATCTGAAAACGCACCAGCTCTCCGGTCAGGGTCACCAGTCCCAAATCATAGCCATTGTCGCTTTCGGTGGTGACGGCATCGCCTACAGCGACACTCAAGCCTTCGGGCAAGTGGAAGAACTCTTTTCGGGCGTTCTTAAACCGAACCTCCACCACAGAAAAAGGCTTTTTCCCAGAGGGCAATTGCATATTGCCCAGCCAGTCAAAAACGGTGAGTTTGTTACAGCTGTCCGTCCCACAGGTACCGTTGCTCTTGCAACCGCGAGGGGACCCATTTTCGTTTGTGCCACATGAAGCGCAACCCATAGATCTGATTTAAAGCTTAAAGATAAGGCTAATTGGAGGGATAAGGAAAATGTAAAATCCTAAATTAATGTTTAAATTTTAACACTTCGGAACGTCCCTTTTTAAAGATTTTATTGCTGTTGTGGTGGCCTTTGCGTCGTTTTTTTTGCTCTGCCTCGGGCAGATTGACAATGCTTTGGCAATCGGTGGAACAGCAAGTTTCCATTTTTTCTTGACAAGCTTCACATTGAATGAACAGCAAGTGACAGGCTTCGTTGGCACAATTTACATGGGTATCACAGGGCGCGCCACATTGGTGACATTGAGCGATTACATGCTCACTTATCCGCTCTCCACGGCGTTCGTCAAAGACAAAATTCTTCCCCACAAACTGATTTTCCAATCCCTTTTCTTTGACCTGACGGGCATATTCGATGATGCCCCCTTCCAATTGAAAGACATTTTTAAATCCTTTATGTTTGAAGTAAGCACTTGCTTTTTCGCATCGGATGCCTCCAGTACAATACATCAACAATTTTTTGTCTTCCTTGTGTTCGGCCAGTTCGGCCTCGATCAAAGGCAGGGATTCCCGAAAGGTATCCACATCGGGGGTGACGGCCCCTTTAAAATGTCCGATCTCGCTTTCATAGTGATTGCGCATGTCCACACAAACGGTATCGGGCTCGGCCAAGAGGGCATTAAAATCCTCGGCATTGAGGTGGATGCCTTTTTGGGTCACATCGAAAGTGGCATCGTCCAGTCCGTCGGCAACGATTTTATCCCGGATTTTTAAGGTCAACTTTAAAAAGGATTCGTTGTCCTGCTCCACAGCTATGTTGAGCCGAACGCCTTTTAGAAAGCTGATGCCGTCCAAAAAGTTTTTAAAGTCATCGAAGCGGGGCGCGGGAACCGACAGCTGGGCGTTGATCCCTTCGTGGGCGACATAGATCCGCCCCAAAACGTCCATCTCGTTCCAGTGCAGGAACAAATAATCTCTTAAAATCTGTGGGTTTTCGACTTGGTGGTACTGATAAAACGATAGGGTGAGCCGCTCGGTGCCAGCTTCGGCAATCAATTGGCGTCGTTCCTCAGCACTTAGTTTGTTGTACAGTTGCATGCTATAAACGTTTCAGTGTTGAAAGGCAAAGTTAGGAAAATAGAGCCAAATCTGGGGTTTTGATAAATCAAAACCCCAATTGATTTATATGGGTGCTGCGCTCATCAACCTTTTGCAATGGTTATTTTTAGCGATGGATTTGATGTGCCCACACTTCCCCTTTCACATTTATCACTAAAATTTTTTCGTCATGGGCTAGAAAGTGTGCTGCTGGTTCTCCATAAACTCCTACTGAAGGCCCATGGCGTCCATTTAAAATATAGGGGCGGCCATAAGTGGTTTCTGATAAGAAATCAACCGCCCAGACTTCTCCCATATTATTGACTGCAATGACAGAATTATTGTATGGAATTAGCGCTCTAATCCTGACATCACCATTTTCAAGACCCATGGGACTTCCCCAGACTCGATATTTTTCTCCCACCTGATAATCCTCTGAAAATTCCGACGCATATACGCCTCCAGATTTATTGATCATCATGATTCTGTTTCCTAACGGAAAAACATAATCCTCCTCATTCCAGATGATTTTTCCTTGAGTAGGGTGAAAAGGAACCATTTTTGCGAAACTCATGCCTAACCTATCGGTACCATGCCTCAATATTTCTCGATCTTGGTTTACCACTAAAATTTGGTCTCTCAATGGAAAAATAAATTTTGCAGGAACACCGCCAACTCCTATGGGAACATTTGAAATCCGTATGCCCTCTCCAATGGATTCCCCAATGTGATGAGCATAGGCCACTCCATTGGAATTGATGACAATAATTTTGTCATCCATTGTAAAAACGGCCAACTCCTTCCCATCTAAATGACCTATCTTTCCAGGGATCTGCTGTGCAAAATCCATAGCGAGCTCTTCTTTTTTTATACGACTGGACTTGGAGGATTTGACGTAAGTGTTTTCTGTCGTTACCTCAGAAGTGTTCTCCATATTTTGCATTGAATTTTCCTCCACCGACTGGGGTTCACAACCCAAAGTAGCTGCGATTAAAAGGGATAATGATAAAATAACAAATGGTTTTTTCATGATTTTTATTTTTAGATTTAAGACGTTATGTACAGCAAGGTATAGAAGAAGTTCCGAAACAGGAATTGGATGGGCTACCGATTTGACGATTGCCTCTCCAATATTTTTTTACCAATGAATTTCAAACCTCGCCATTGGGAGTTCGGCAGGAATTTTTTCGGGATCAAACCGATTGTTGGCCGTATCCCACCAGCCCTCTGACAGTTGCTCTTTTTGAAAATAAAAGCGTGCACTTGAGAAGTAAGGTGTAGTAACGATAACAAACGCTTCCTCCATTTGATAATTCAATACTGGGAAAAAACGCTTTAAATCCCCAAAGCTACTCTGAACGTTGAGCTCTAGCTAGAAGTTTTCTTTCTTGATCCTTTTTTGGAATCAAAGGCTTTTTTCTCGGCATGATAAGCTTGGGATAAGTAGGCAAAAGCAGTCAACCAATGTGATTCGTGTTGTGCTTGATTTCTGAAATACAGTTTCCTTGCTTCTTGCGGGTTAAAAAATAAAGAAATTCCGTTGAGAAAATGTTGCATTTTAAATGGTATAGCCAAAAATTTGGGTCTGTTTATTCTCAAAGGTACAAAAGTCTTTAGGTTGACCTAAAAATTTAACAATTTGTTGTGTTTTGGGGCTAAAGCGGGCAGGAGAAGGTTGCCCTCAGCTTTTTCCAATAAAAATTCAGTGGATTGGAACTAAAAATTTGAAAGCCAAATTCCGTTAAGCCTATTTAAAATTGACCCGATATTGTTAATAATCCTTTGGAGTGGGTGTTGTGCCCCACGGACAGAAATAGTAAATTCGTTAAAAAAAGAGGATTATGGCAGACGTAAATGAAGCAAAAAAGAAAGCTTTACAGCTAACTTTAGACAAGCTGGACAAGACCTACGGCAAAGGGGCCGTAATGAAATTGGGGGATGAAGCCGTTGAGGAAGTAGAAGCCATTTCATCGGGTTCCATCGGATTGGACTTGGCCTTGGGCGTAGGGGGCTATCCCCGCGGTCGGGTGATCGAGATCTACGGTCCAGAATCCTCGGGTAAAACCACCCTAACCCTCCACGCCATTGCCGAGTGTCAAAAGGCCGGGGGCATTGCTGCTTTTATCGACGCCGAACATGCCTTTGATCGTTTTTATGCCGAAAAGCTGGGGGTGGACATCAGCGAACTGATCATCTCCCAACCCGACCACGGGGAGCAAGCCTTAGAGATTGCGGACAACCTCATCCGCTCCGGTGCCATCGATATCGTAGTGGTGGACTCCGTGGCCGCGCTGACGCCCAAAAGTGAAATCGAAGGGGAAATGGGCGACTCCAAAATGGGCCTCCACGCCCGACTGATGTCGCAGGCCCTGCGAAAACTCACTGCCTCCATCAGCAAAACCAACTGTACTGTTTTCTTTATCAACCAGCTGCGCGAAAAAATCGGGGTGATGTTTGGCAATCCCGAAACCACCACTGGAGGAAATGCATTGAAATTCTACGCCTCCATTCGTCTTGACATCCGCCGTTCGACCCAGATCAAAAACGGCGACGCCGAAGTGATGGGGAACAAAACCCGAGTCAAAGTGGTCAAAAACAAAGTGGCACCGCCTTTCCGCACCACCGAATTTGACATCATGTATGGCGAAGGCATCTCGAAAATCGGGGAGATCATCGACCTGGGAGTCAACTACGAACTCATCAAAAAATCCGGCTCCTGGTTCAGCTATGGCGATACCAAACTGGGGCAAGGGCGCGATGCGGTCAAGGCCCTGCTGGAAGACAACCTCGAGCTGATGGAAGAGTTGGAAACCAAGATCATGGAAACCGTCAAGGCTTTAGAATAATCCTTTCTTCAATCTGAGCATAGGCATTGGACCTGATTAGCTTTAAAGAAAAAATGTCGGCTTGGGCTGTCGCACAAAAGCCCTTTTTCTTTCTGATCGATTTCGAACAGCAAAAACCGCTGATCTGTCCCTTGGAGGAAGCCGAAAAGCTAGGCTTTCAGTTTGAAATCAAAGGCCAACGCAATTTCCAACCCCAAGACCGAAAGCCTACCCCCGTCCCCCTGTCCATCGCTCCCATTCCCAAAGCCATTTATGCCAAAGCCTACCAGCAAGTGGTGGAGGAAATCTATCAAGGCAATACCTTTTTGCTCAACCTGACCTTTCCCTCGGCCATCGAAACCCCACTGGATCTGGCGGACATTTTCCACTGGGCGCGCGCGCCCTATAAACTGCTGCAGCAGGACCGCTTTGTGGTCTATTCCCCAGAATGTTTTGTCAAAATCCAAAACGGCCATATCTTTTCCTACCCCATGAAAGGCACCATCGACGCCCAACTGCCCGATGCCCGTCAACAATTGCAAAACGACCCCAAAGAGATCAACGAACACAATACCATTGTCGACCTGATCCGCAACGACCTTTCCAAGGTGGCCAAAGAAGTACAAGTAACTCGCTTTCGCTACCTCGATAAGATCAAAACCCAAAAAAACGAGATCTATCACACCAGCTCGGAAATCCGTGGTACCCTCCCCCCCGACTGGAAAATTCAGCTGCCAGAAATCCTCCTCAGTATGCTGCCCGCAGGTTCCATCTGTGGAGCGCCCAAAGCCAAAACTGTATCCATCATTCAAGCAGTGGAGCAGGGCCCCAGGGGCTATTATACCGGAATCTTTGGGTATTTTGACGGGCAAAACCTCGACAGTGCGGTCAACATCCGCTATCTGGAAAAAAAGGACGGCCAACTGCTTTACCGCAGCGGGGGCGGAATTACCTTTCTCAGCGATCTGGAATCGGAATACAACGAACTCATCAAAAAGATTTATGTACCCGTTGTTTGAATCCCTTTGTGTGCAAGATGGTCAACTGCTGAATGTTCCTTGGCACCAAGATCGCTTCCAAAAAGCCTACCTCCATCGCTACGGCCAAGCGCCTTCTTTTGATCTTTTGGAGGGCCTCCATATCCCTCCGGACTTTGCCCAAGGGAAAGTGAAGTTGCGGATCCGATACAATGAGCTGGAAAGCAATTTCTATTTTGAGCACTACCGCATGCAAAAAATCCAACGCCTCCGATTGGTGCATACCGAAGCATTGGACTACTCCTATAAATATAGTGAGCGAGAACCATTGGAGGCGCTGTTTGCCCAAAGGGGGGATTGCGATGATGTGTTGATCGTCCGCAAGGGGATGATCACAGACAGCTCCTACGCCAATGTGGTTTTTTTTGATGGAAAAAACTGGTGGACGCCCAAAGAACCTTTGCTTAGGGGCACCTGCCGCGCCCGACTGTTGGCCGTTGGACAGATACAACAAGCCACGCTACAACCAGGTGACCTTAAAAACTTCCAAGGGCTTAAACTGATCAATGCCCTGAGAGATATGGACCAAGCGATGATCCCCATAAGTGCATTGGTGTACTAGCTGGCTTGGGTGAATTTTTTCCAAACTTCAATGGCCTCCAGCGCGGTTTGTCGTGGGTCGTTCACCAACTCCGAATGGATGAGCTCATAAGTTTTTTGTTGGAGTTTGGGAATGTCTTCCTTCTTTAATCCGGCTGTGGGAATGGGCGGGTGGATGTCCACGCGCAATTCCCCGGGGTAGCCGTGGGTGGTGTACCAAGGGAATTTCCTTTTGCAATCCAAGAAAACCATGGGGCAAATGGGCAACTGGTGATCGATAGCGATCCTAAAAGCACCCTGCTTAAAGGGGTTGAGCAGTATGGTTTCGTCCAAATATTCCTTTTCCGGAAAAATACAAACGCTGTAGCCCTGATCCAATACCTTTCTGGCCCTGCCATAAACCCCATAACGACTTTTGGAGCTGCTGCGGTCCACCATGATGGCCGCACGTTTGTAGAGGTAGCCAAAAAATGGAATTTTGACCAGTTCTTTTTTTCCCACAAAAACAAAGGGGTTGGGGGCTGAGGCAAACATCAACATGATGTCGATATAACTGGAATGATTGGCGACCAAAAGGTAACTTTTTTTGGGGTCAAAATGGGCTTTAAATGCTTTGCGGACCCTAAACCCCATCCCCAATAAAACAAAACGGGACCAGATGTTGCGGGCGATCCAAAAGAACGGTCGGTAGCCTTTGGGAAAAAGCAATAGGGACGCCAAAAGAGGAAACAACAAGATCACTGGAACTGCGGCCAAAAGATAAAACCAAATGCGCCATAGTACGGTCAAAAATTTCCTCATGGGGTAAAAATACATTTTCTACAGATCGAGAAAGAAGGAAAGGAGTCAAACTTTGTCCAACTGTGGAAAAAAAATATCTTTGCAACAAACCATCGATCTCCCTCCTATGGCAAGAATACTAACCGGAGTCCAATCTACAGGGGTGCCCCATTTGGGGAATTTACTGGGGGCCGTATTGCCGGCCGTCCAGATGGCCGCCGCCGCAGAAAATGAGTCTTTTTTGTTTATCGCCGACCTGCACTCCATCACCCAGATCAAAGATAGAGCGCAGTTGTCCAAAAACACTTTTGCTACTGCCACTGCATGGCTGGCCTGTGGCTTGGATGTAGAAAAAACGGTTTTTTACCGCCAAAGTGATGTGAGTCAGGTGACAGAATTGGCTTGGTTTCTGAGCTGTTTCTTTCCCTATCAAAGGCTGACACTGGCCCACTCTTTCAAAGACAAAGCCGATCAGCTGGAGGATGTCAACGCTGGATTGTTTACCTACCCCATGCTCATGGCTGCTGATATATTGATCTATGATGCCGATATCGTCCCCGTGGGGAAAGACCAATTGCAACACCTCGAAATGACCCGCGACGTGGCTGGACGGTTTAACCACCAGATGGGGGCAACTTTTGTCCTACCCAAAGCCAAAATTCAAGAGCAAACCCAATATGTGACTGGAACAGATGGGAACAAAATGTCCAAGTCCAAAAACAATACCATCAATATTTTCGTGTCGGACAAGGCCCTGCGCAAGCAGATCATGGGCATACAAACAGACAGCAAAAGCATGGAAGAACCCAAAGACCCCCAAAGCTGTAATGTCTTTAAGCTTTATACGCTCTTGGGGAACGAGGCCCAGGTCGAAAACTTAAAACAACAGTATTTGGCTGGAGGGATGGGTTATGGTCATGCCAAACAAGCCTTGTTTGAATTGATGGTAGAAAAGTTCAAGGCGGAACGTGAAAGGTTCAACTACTACCAAGACCATCCTGAGGAGGTGGAGGTGGCCTTGGCCAAAGGCGCCGTCAAAGCCAGTAAAATTGCCGATGAAGTTTTGCTGAGGGTTCGGCGAAATCTGGGATTCTAAATCCACTCAAAAAACTTGCCGGGCAAAGGCTTGACACAGCCTTTCATTTCTAATTTCAACAACAATGTTTCGGTTTTACTCACGGAGTTTTGGGTGTGCAGGGCGATGTTGTCCAAACTTTCTTTTGGCACAGTCTTTAGGCGGTCAAAAATGGCTTGCTCCTCCGAGGACAGTTCGATAAAAAGTTTTTTTTGAACGCTCCTGGGGGATGACTCTTCTTGCCATCCCATGGCTTCGATAAGGTCTTCGGCCCCACGGATCAATTGGGCTTTTTGACTGTGGATCAGTTGGTGCCCGCCCTCAAATAAAGGGTCGTCCAAGTTCCCCGGAAAAGCAAATAACTCCCGCTGGTATTGGTGGGCAAAATTGGCGGTGATCATGCTTCCACCTTGGGCCTTGGACTGAACCACGACTGTGGCGTGGGACAAACCAGCTATGATACGGTTGCGAATCAAGAAATGTTTGCGGTCAAAAGCTTCCGATACTGTAAATTCAGAAATAAAGGCTCCGTTTTGTTCGATTTTTTGGGTGTACTTTTTATGCTCCGATGGATAGCAATGATCCAAACCGTGGGCCAAACAGGCAACCGTGGTCATCCCCGATCTCAAGGCCTGATCGTGGGCGATGATGTCTATGCCACGGGCAAAACCAGAAACGATCACTGGATCCAGTGCTTGCAATCCAGAAACGAGCTCCCGGCATAGTTTTTCCCCTCGGACATCCCCAGAACGGGTGCCGACAATGCTGATCAATTTGCGTCCATGCCAGGGGAGGCTTCCCTTATAAAAAAGCACCAAAGGAGCGTCGGGGCAGAAAGCCAAGGTTTTGGGATACGCTGGATCTCCCAAAAAAAGGAACTGGATCCCATGTTTTTGTATGTTTTCTTCTTCTCGGTAAACAGCCTCACGATGGGCTTTCCATTGTTTTAGCATTTGAATGTGGGAGGACCCAATGCCTTCTATACTAGATAATGCGTGATCCGATTGCTTAAAAATGGCTTCCGGGCTTTTGGAAAATTCCCATAATCGTCTGGCGCTGATGTGTCCCAATCGGGGAAGAAATCGCAAAAAAAGACAGGCTTGCAATCGGTTCATGAAAAAAAATAAGATTTGGTGCCTCCAAATATACTAACATCAAGATTTATCGTTATTATAGGAAATAAATATTGTTATATTTGAGTGTGGAATTAAAACAGTGCATCCAAGAATTATTGTATCAACACGAGTGTGTTACGGTTCCCAATTTCGGTGCCTTTCTCACGCGTTCGGTGCCTGTTTTGATTGAGCAAAACTCCGGTGTTTTTAATCCCCCTCGAAAGGAAATCAGTTTCAACCGCCTTTTGACCAGTAACGACGGTATACTGGCCCACTACATGGCACAAAAGCAAGGGATTTCTTACGAGCACGCCTTGAGAAAAATTGAAAAAGAGGTGATCGTATGGAAACAACGCTTGAATACCCAGCACTTGTCTTTTGCAGGCATCGGTGAGATGCGACTCAACCCTCAAAAAAACTTGAGTTTTTTTCCCTATGGAACCGTTAATTTTGACCTGAATGCCTTTGGTCTAAAAAGTTTTATCAGAAAACCCCTCACCCCACCCAACTTTTACAAAACAGAAGAATCTAAAACCTCACACATCATGGAAAATGAAAACAAAGATGATTTGATGTTCACTCCATCAGGAAACGAAAACAAACGCACTCCCCTTTGGAGGTATGCCGCCATTGGCGTAATTGGCATCGCAATTGTGGGAGCTTCTTATTATTTCGGGCAGCAGTATGTTGCGGATGAAAAAGCAAAGGCCACTGAAATGGCGCAGGAGAAAATCAAAAGCAATGTGCAAAAAGCGACTTTCGATTTGGGCAAGTTGTCTCAAGTTGATTTAAGCATCAACGCCAATCCAGAGGTGATCGGAAATGCCCCCTTGGCGGAGCCTTTGTATAGCGTGATCGCAGGATCTTATCGCTCGATGAAAAATGCAGAAAAAAAGCTCGCCCAATTGCAAGCCGAAGGTTTTGATGCCGCGTTTACGGAAATCAATCCCGAGGGACTCCACCGTGTGGCCTACGGCCGATTCCGTTCCAAGCGCGAAGCATTGAATTTGCACAACTACATCCGCTTCTCACTCAAAGAAGAAGTGTGGTACTTGGAAGAGAATTAAACTACATTCTGTAGATCCAGCCTTTTGGGTTTTGTGGTGTTGAATTGCTGAACACACTAAATTGAATGGTGGTTTTGCCCGTTTGCGGATGGGTGTAGATTTCCCCTAGGGTCTGTTTGGCCTTCACCTTATCTCCTTTTTTTACATATACCTTGCCTAAGTTTTTATAGGTAGTAATGAAATTTCCATGCTTGATGAGCACCGTGGGGTTGCTGCCTTTAAAACTGAGAATGGACATAACCTCCCCTTCAAAAACGGCACGGGCCTCGGTCTTGGGTGCCGTGGCGATGGTGACCCCATTGCTTTTGATCATGGTGGTTTTTACCACTGGGTGGGGTTGGGTACCAAAGCGCTGAATGACAATGCCTTTTTCTACTGGCCAAGGAAGTTTGCCTTTGTTGGCCATAAAATTGGCCGCCAATAGTTTGGCCTCGGGGGTAAGGGCGAAGGCATTTTCGGAGGATTTGCCTGCAGCCTTATTGGAGGCTGCTATGGCTTCGCGAATCAAGCGGTCGATCTCACGGTCAATGGCCTCAGCCCTCTGTTGCTTTTGCCTGATCTCTACCGCCAAAGACCGCGACTTGCTTTTTAAGCTTTGGATGAGCCTTTGCTGTGACTTCCGTTCTTGTTGCAGCTGCTCCTGCACCTTACGGTTTTCGGCCACCAAGACTTCTTTTTGAGCTTTCTGTTCCAATAAATCCTGATTCAAAGACTGGAGCGTTTTGGTCTTTTCGGCAATCTTCTCCCCTTGACTTTTACGGAAATCGGCATACTGCTTCATGTATTGAATCCGCTTGTATGCTTGGAGGAAATCTTCCGATGAAAAGAGAAACATCAGGCGGTTTTGAGAGGATTTGCTCTTGTAGGATTTTTGAATCATTTCCGCATAGTCCTTTTTGAGGGTTTCCAATTCTTTTCTCAGGTTGGTGATATTTCTTTGGTTGACATTGATTTGACGGGTCAAAAGATTGGCCTGCTGATCGTTAATTTTTACCAAATCACTTCGGACCGATATTTTTACATTGAGGTCTTCTACTTGCGAAAGAACAGATTTTTGTTTTTTAGTGGTATTAAAAAGCAGGTTGTTGATCTGCTTGATCTCAGCTTGCAGTCTTATTTTTTGGCTTTCCAAGGACTTTTGCCGAGCTGCATTGGATTGCGCCACACCGAGGATGGGGAGCATCAGTAAAAAGATAACACAGCACTGTCTTATGCGATGCATTACATTTCTATTGGTTCGTATCCTGAGGGAATATCAAAGGGGGTACTCAAGCGGTCGGGGAAATCCGCACGGGTATACTCCATATTGATTCTTTTTAAATCCTTTCCGTCAAAGAGGGAAATCTGCACTTCTCCTGGAACAAATTCTCCATCTAATTTCTGATGATTTAGATATTTGATGGTCAGATTGTTTTTTGTGCCTGGAATCATAAAGCGTTGTTCCAACAGAAGAAAACTGTTGGGATCAAAAAAGAAAGTGGGGCGAAATCTGAGTTTTTGGGATTTGGGCGTTAGGATATAGTATTTTGGGTGTGATATGGTCTCCCATCGCCCTCTGTTGATATCGGTGAGCGGGAGTCCCATCAAAAGGTTTTGAAGGTCAGAAAATTCAAACCTAGAATCGAGTTTTTGGTTGATAAAAGACACATCTCCTTCGAAATAGGTCTTTTGAAATTTTTCGTAAAAAGAAACCTTTTCGGGGGTAACCAATAATTTGGCAATGGGAACAATCATATTGGCACTCATCCATATGGATTTGGACTTTTCCATCCGCAGGTTGATGATGATTTGTTGCTTTCTTTTTCCGTCATCATAAGTGGTTTTGACACGGGATCTGAACCGTTGGTATCGCAACTGGTTTTTGGTAATGGATTTGGTCAATTCTTTGATTTGGATTTCCTTCATGGGAGTCCGGCTGGGAGGAAGGGCAGGCGATTTACAAGCCGAAACCAAGAGCATCCCCCCTACCAAAATGAGTTTTAGGCAATTCAGGAAAATTGATTTTGGCTTCATGGCTATGACAATTCTGAATAATCTCCGATGCTAACAAAATGATACTCGCCGTTGTAATGTACGTGATTTCCGATCATGGCGCCTTGTAGCTGTGCATTTCGGATCAGGGTGTTTTTTTGAATCAAACTTCCCCCTATGTTGGAGTCTTCTATTCGGGTTCCTGCACCCACTGCGGTATGGGGTCCGACCGTGGTGTTTTTTAATACCACACTAGGGCCAATATAGCAAGGAGGGAGGATTTGACTGTTTTCCAATACCACATCATCGGACACCAAATTATGGCCTTCTTGAGACAAAATGTCCAACATTTTGGCATTGGTCTCCAGTGTGATTTTGGGATTGCCACAGTCCATCCATTCTTTGACCGTCCCGGGGGTAAATACTGCCCCTTTTTCCATCATGGCCAAAATCCCTTCGTTGAGTAAAAATTCTTCCCCCGCTGCGCGTTCCATTGCCATGGTTTTTTCCAGCTCTTGCTTGATAACTTCCCCTTCTTTAAAATAATATATTCCAATAACTGCCAAATCGGTAACAAATTCTTGAGGCTTTTCCACCAAAGCGGTGATGTGATTGTCTTCGTTCATTTTTACCACTCCGTAGGCTTTGGGATTTTCCACCTTTTTGACCCATATCATTCCGTCCACACTGGGGTCTAGCGTAAGATCGGTGCGGATAAGGGTATCGGCATAGGCCACGATGATGGGGCCTGATAGGGAATCGGCAGCACACATTACGGCATGACCAGTACCCAAAGGGTCCAACTGTCGGTATATGGAGGCTTTGGCCCCCAGAGCCTTAGCCACTTTGGTGAGCTCTTCCTCTATAGCAGGGCCAAAAAAGGCGGGGTCTCCCAAGACATAGGCGACTTCTTCTATGGGTTGGGCCACCACCCTAGCAATTTCATTGACCAATTGAGCCACGATGGGTGTTCCCGCAACAGGCAACATCGGCTTGGGAACCGTTAAGCTATGGGGCCTTAACCTAGAGCCTCTTCCGGCCATGGGAACAATGATTTTCAATATTTTATATTTAGTTGGTTAAACATATACTTTCATTTACTTCTTTCCCGTGCTTCCAAATCCTCCGCTGCCTCTTTCGGTGTCGGGAAGCTGATCCACGGGTTGCCACTGCACTTGACTGTATTCGGCAACCACCAGTTGCGCAATCCGATCTTGCGGAGCAATGGTAAAATCCTCTTGTGAAAGATTGATCAGAATGACACCGATATCTCCCCTATAGTCAGCATCTATGGTTCCTGGGGCATTGAGTACTGTAATGCCGTGTTTGGCAGCTAGTCCACTTCGGGGTCGAACTTGGGCCTCATGGCCTTTGGGCAAAGCGATGGACAGGCCCGTTGGAATGATTTTACGCTCCAAGGGCGCCAAGGTGATGGGAGCCTCAATGTGGGCGCGTAAATCCATCCCTGCTGATAAGGGTGTGGCGTAATGGGGCAAATCGCCCGCTCCGGTGTAATGGACAGGAATTGCTGTCATTTTTTTGATTTATTCAAAAATACAAAAAGCACCCCGAAACCTGGTCTTCTCTCCTTTCAGTTAATCTTTTTTTATGAAAAATAATTGTAAACTTCGACCCCCTATGGATTTTGGCAATGATCCACTCACATTTTTTCAAAAGATAATTCTTTTTCAATGGCCGCTATCACCCAATCAATCTCCTTTAAACTCATTTTAAAATATTCTACAAACAGCCTTTGTTGGGCCGTGGCAGCGGTGAGATGATTCATGAATTCGCGGTCATGCTTTAGGGCTTTGAAATCATTCGGAAACCTTGAATCACGGTTTTGACCAGTTTCCAAATGGCGGGTAATCACCGGTTCTGATAACATAATCAACAATTCCTTGCTGCGGTTGCCCTGTTGTTCCAATTCTTTGAGGATGTAGTCGAATAGGTAGGTAATTTGTGCTCTGAGGGGATTGTTTTTAATGACCGCACCAGAATTATCCAGGCTTTCGTAGGACGTTCTTTGGCAAAAGAAAGCATCGTATCGTAAAATTTTTCCGAGAAGCGTGTCATAATCTTGATGGTAATCGGACAGGGGATCTTTGAGTAACGCAATGAGCTTTTGATTCCCGACGATTCTCATTGAGTCATTTTTTATGATGTATTGAATTTTGTTTCGATTTTGGTGAAGATCATCATAAATTCCTTTGAGAGTCATCCTTTCTATACTGATGCCTTTTCTGTTTTCTTTCCAGTTATCAACCTCCAAGGCAAGGAGGATCCCAAACATGACCAAAAAAATCTCTCCAATGCCAATAAGGATGAATTTTTTGGCGGTTGCGTTTTTGAAAATGGAAATTTTGAGGGTTCTAAGGATGATCGACATAGGGCTGTTTTTTAATTTCTGGGCCAGCGGATAAAAAATTGCCCCCAAATTATAAAAAATCAATCCAGAAGGGCATGTATTTGGGCTTTGCTGATGCGTACAAAACTGTTTTGGGTGTAGTTGTCTTTTTCAAAAACGATCCCCAAGTCAGCGTTTTCCAATAGGGTAACGGTAGCATAGGCCGCTGGGCCTTGATATATGGTTTTTTGGGCCGACCAGGTTTTACCATCATCTTTGCTAATGCTCAGGGTAAGATTTTTCCTATTGTGGGGGTCAAAGGCATTGACAAATAGTAAAATTCCCTTGGGTGTCCTGGAATCGTTTGTATCCCAACGAATGATGCCTGCATTACAACCCGGGTCGACCAAGTTATAGTCGGGATGAGTGGTCCAAGTTTTGCCCTCGTCCTCTGAAATATAAATTTGTCTGTAGCCTTTTTTGTTAAGTCTGCAGTTGACCATCCAACTGCCGTCACTACGTTCCACCACTTTGGATTCATCCCCTGGAATGAGGGGAGTGTTGACCCTTTGCCAAGTACGGCCGTGATCCTCACTTTTGAAAAGGTGAAGACCGTTGTTGAGGTTGACCAAAGTGTGGATTAGGGTTCCCTTTCGGGTTTGAATCCCCCTGCCTGAAGTGATGAATTTAAAGTCTTTGTGCCAATGGTCAGGAGTGATTTGATCGGTGATGTCTACAGCTTCCGACCAGCTTTTTCCGTTGTCCTCGCTTTTGATGTATTTTAGGTAATATACTTGGGGTTCTCTGTCGAGATCCATATAATTAAAAAACAAAAAGATTGTATGGGTCATCCGATCCACGATCATGGAGGGGTCGGAGGCTGATTGGCCCAAAGGATAGTCTACGAGTCTTTCAATAGGGGTCCAAGTTTTCCCGTTATCACTGCTTCTTTTACTAACTATATTTATATTGTTGTTGTCCCTTAAGTCGGCACAAGAAGGTACTCTTTCGTCAATGGCAGTGATGAGATCGCCATTGGGAGCGGTTACGATGGCTGGGATTCTGTAACAGGCGATGTCTTCTTTTTGAGGGAACAGATCTTTAAATTCAAATTCCTGAGCAGGGCTTATGCCAAGGGAAAGGAGGCCAATGGCGAGTGCCAGCTTATTTTTAATCTTTGATTTTTTGTTTTTCATATGCTCTGATGGAAGCCCCTGGGCTTAAACCTTGAGGAAGGTTTTGTTTTTGTACATGTACCACAATAGTAGATAAAGTAATGCAAAGCCTCCGATGACAGTGATCAATTCATAATAGTCTCCCATAATCGGGGCCAGCCCATACAGCACAAATCCAGCAATTTTGGGGAAAGGCAAAACGTGGGTGATCACATAAGCAGTGATGGCATTCATTCCAATCACTTTAAGAAAAAAAGCCCATTTGAACTTTTGTTGGACGTCTATGATCCAATAAAAAACAGCCATCAGAATATAACAGATTCCAGAAGAGACCAAGACAAAAGAGGAAGACCACAGTTTCTTTACGATGGGGTGCCAAATGTTTGCAAAAATACCTATAAAAAGAGCAATTGCTCCATAAATGAGGAGGGTTTTGACCACCTTCATTTTGTCTTTTTGAGCTTTGATGAGGATCCCTGCAAACAGGCCAGAAAGGGTGGTGGCGGTAAAGCCTAAACCAGACAAAAACCAAGTATATTGTTTGCCATCGTCAAAAGAACCAAAAATCAAATGATCGACATAGAGGGCAAAGTTTGCGTCGGGGGTAAGGGTACTCCTGCCGATACCAGGGAGGGTGGGTAAGGTCAATAATAGGGCATAGACCAACAAACAGCCAACAAAAAGCAGTTGTCTTTGGATGGGTTTTAAATAGACATAAGCAATCGTGGTAAAGACATAGCCTACGGCAATGGCTTGCAAGGTGTTGCTAAAGATTTTGAAGGTAGAAAGGTTAAAGTCCAATAGGTTGCCCTGAACAATCCAACCGAGTAAAAAGAGCAAAAAGAACCTTCTCAACAGCTTTAGGAAAAGGGGTTTTCTACTGCTGGAATTTTGTGTGTATTTTGAAACAGAAAAGGGGATTACTGCCCCAACGACAAAGAGAAACAGCGGCATAATGATGTCGTAAAACCGAAAACCCAACCATTCTGGGTGGGAGAATTGCCGAGCCAACGCGGCCGTAAAATCAGAGCCCACGCCCTTGTTTAATTTAGAAAAAAACTGGTCGGCCAAAACGATCATCAACATGTCGAAGCCCCTAAGGATGTCTATGGAACGGATACGATTTTGAGTTGAAGAAAGCATTGCTTTTGGGAATTATATTCAACTAAAAGTAGTAAAAAATCGTCTTCAAAGGGGAAGTCCGTTTTTATCTTCCTTTTTAGAACAATGCGTGGCATGAGGCTTAAAGAAAATTAAACCCTAAAATGTGGGAGTTTCCTAGCCGTTCAAAGCCTCAGCGCCGCCCACAATTTCGAGGATCTCGTTGGTGATGGCTGCTTGTCGTGCTTTGTTATAGGTAAGTTTGAGTTGATCTCTCAAATCAGTTGCATTGTCGGTGGCCTTGTGCATGGCAGTCATCCGTGCACCGTGTTCGCTGGCAAAGGAATCTCTGACGGCTTTAAAAAGCTGCATTTTGAGGGACTTGGGCAGCAACTCATCAACAATGGCCGATTGGGAGGGCTCGTAAATGTAATCGGAAGAAGTATTTCGTGTGCTGTCTTCTTCAGCAACAATAGGAAGGTATGCTTCGGTGGTAACGATCTGTGTGGCTGCATTTTTAAAGCGGTTGTAAACCAACATAACTTTGTCGTATTGCCCTTCGGCAAAAGCGTCCATGGCTTTAATGGCCACCGCCGAGACATTGCTAAAGTTAAGGTCGTCATATATGGCATCATGACGACTGATGACCGGCAAGGTTTTGGAAAGAATGTCTCCTCCTTTTTTACCAATCCCCATTACCTCAACGGTTTTGCCTGCGTAATCTTCCTTGGACAACCTTAGGGTTTCTTTGATAATATTGGTATTGAAAGCTCCACACAAGCCTCTGTTGGAGGTCACGGCAATGATGAGGATCTTCTCCTCAGCACGCTGTGCGGTATAGGGGTTTTGCCCCTCACCGTCTAAGCTTCCGCTGAGGTTTTGAATGAGTTCCGTCAGCTTGTTGGCATAGGGCCGCATGGCGGTAATGGCGTCCTGGGCTTTCTTCAACTTGGCAGCCGATACCATTTTCATGGCACTGGTGATTTGCATGGTCGAAGAGACCGAAGCAATACGATTCCGTATTTCTTTTAGGTTGGGCATCTATTCAAACGCTTTGGAGGTTTCTTGTGCTACCGCATTGAGGGTGTCTAGAACATTGTCGGTCAATTTTCCTGCTTTTAGTTCTGCCAACACTTTTTGGTGTTGCTTTTTAAGGCTTGTCAAAAAAGCGGTCTCAAATTCTTTGACTTTATTTACAGGAACATTTCTCAAAAGGTTCTTAGATCCTGCATAGATGATAGCAACTTGTTCTTCCACGGTATAGGGATCGTTTTGGGCCTGCTTGAGAATTTCTACATTTCGTCTTCCTTTTTCGATTACGTTGAGTGTGGCGGCGTCAAGATCAGAACCAAACTTGGCAAAAGCCTCCAATTCTCGGAACTGGGCTTGGTCGAGTTTGAGGGTCCCCGCTACTTTTTTCATGGACTTGATCTGCGCAGACCCCCCTACCCTCGATACGGAGATTCCCACGTTGATCGCAGGACGCACTCCAGAGTTAAAGAGGTCGGACTCTAAAAATATCTGGCCATCGGTAATCGAAATTACGTTGGTAGGAATGTATGCGGAAACATCGCCCGCTTGGGTTTCTATGATGGGCAGCGCCGTTAATGAACCTCCTCCTTTCACTTTGTCTTTGAGGGAGTCGGGCAGGTCGTTCATGCCTTTGGCGATGTCGTCATCGGCAATGACTTTTGCGGCACGTTCCAGCAATCTGGAGTGAAGATAGAATACATCCCCAGGATAGGCCTCACGCCCTGGAGGACGGCGAAGCAAAAGGGATACCTCACGATAGGCTACTGCTTGTTTTGACAAATCGTCGTATATGATTAAAGCCGGACGACCAGTGTCTCTGAAGTACTCACCAATGGCGGCTCCTGCAAAAGGAGCGTATACTTGCATGGGTGCAGGGTCGGAGGCATTGGCAGCAACGATGGTGGTGTAGGCCAATGCGCCTTTGTCCTCTAATATTTTGGAAATTCCAGCTACAGTTGAGGCCTTTTGCCCCACTGCAACATAGATACAATATACTGGCTCACCCGCATCAAAGAATTCTTTTTGATTGAGGATGGTGTCGATACATACGGTGGTTTTTCCAGTTTGACGGTCACCAATCACCAGCTCTCTTTGTCCTCTTCCCACAGGAATCATCGCATCGATGGACTTGATCCCAGTCTGAAGCGGCTCATTAACGGGCTGCCTGAAAATTACCCCTGGGGCTTTTCGCTCTAAGGGCATTTGAAAGGTTTCCCCTTCGATGGGCCCCTTTCCGTCAATGGGATTCCCCAAGGTGTCCACCACGCGCCCTACGATGCCCTCTCCTACATTGATGGAGGCAATTTTTTTGGTTCGCTTAACGGTATTTCCCTCCTTAATTTCCCTAGAGGGACCGAGGAGTACCACCCCAACATTGTCTTCTTCGAGGTTGAGAACCATGCCGTCCATTCCATTTTCGAAAGTGACCAACTCCCCGTACTCAACATGGGTAAGACCATAAACTCTGGCGATTCCGTCCCCTACTTCAAGTACGGTTCCCACTTCGTCCAAGGAAGCGGTGGCCTCGAATCCTGCCAATTGTTTTTTTAATATTGCTGATACTTCAGCGGGCTTCACATCTGCCATTTTTTATTTTTTTCAGTATTAAGATGTAATCAATTCTCTCTTTAATAATTCCATGCGTTCTGCAACGCTGGCATTGTATTGTAAATCGCCTACTTTGAGGATAAACCCTCCCTTGATGGCAGGATCTACAATGTTTTTCAACTCCATTTTTAAAGGGGTCAAAGCGGCTGCTTTTTTCAAAACTTCTTTATCCAAAGCTGCGGTTAATGGAACTGCAGTGGTGACTGTGGCGCCCACTTTGCCTTGTTGCTGGTCATACAAATAAATGAATTGCTGTGCTATGCCTTCCAAAAGTCCCTCTCTGCTGTTTTGAGAGAGAAGGTCAAAAAGACTTTGGAGGATTTTGGATCCTTTGGGGAAAACCTCAT
Source organism: Bacteroidota bacterium (assembly GCA_027621505.1). Taxonomy (GTDB): domain Bacteria; phylum Bacteroidota; class Bacteroidia; order Flavobacteriales; family Flavobacteriaceae; genus UBA8316. The sequence continues at coordinate 27,573 of JAQCBK010000016.1, forward strand.
CCATGATCTTTCTTTTTTTGGAACCCGGCAAAACAGGGCTGTTCAAAACTTCTTGCAATTCAGGATTGCTTTCCATCACAGAACCGATGTTTTGCATTTCTTCTACGACCTCTTGCTGCTTTTGGTTTTCGGTTGAAAATTCCAAAAGTGCTTTGGCGTAACGTATGGCAGCTCTTCCTGATTTCATAGAGGGTTTATAAAGAAGCGTCTTTTAGTAATTTCTCTACCAATTGAGCTTGTTTTTCTCTACTGTCCAACTCGGTATCAATGACTTTTTCGGCGATGTCCAAAGAAATTTGGGCTACTTGGTTTTTGAGTTCATTGATGGCAGCACGCTTTTCATTTTGAATGGCTTCCTGAGCCTGCGCGATGATTTTGTCGGCCTCAGCCTTGGCTTCTGCTTTGGCTTGTGCAACAATCTCTGCACCATTGGATCGTGCGTCCTTCAAGAGGGCTTCTCGCTCCGCTCGAGCCTCTTTTAAAACCTTTTGGTTGTCTTCTTGGATGGAAGCCATTTCTTTTTTGGCTTCTTCGGCTGCATTCATGGCGTCCCTAATGGAAGTTTCCCTTTCATTAACGGTGTCCAAAATGGGCTTCCATGCGAACTTTCTTAAAAGTAAGACAAGTCCAATGAAAATGAACAGCTGCCAAAAAAACAGCCCAAATGAGAATTCATTGATTAGTTTTTCCATTCTTAAATGAATTTATCCCGCTTTGCGGGGAGATACATAGGGAAGATTAAACTGCAAATAATGCCGCAAAACCAATCCCTTCCACAAGGGCCGCTGCGATCAACATTACTGTTTGAATTTTCCCAGTAGCATCGGGTTGACGTCCGATGGCCTCCATGGCCCCTCTTCCGATGGAACCAATACCGATTCCTACTCCGATTACTACTAAACCTGCTCCTACTATTGCTGGAATTTCCATAATTAACTATTGATTTAAATGTTATAATTTATTTTAATGATCTTCGTGTTCTTCTTCAACGGCGAACCCAAAATACAAAGCCGATAATACCGTAAAGATATAGGCTTGCAAAAGGGCAACCAGTATTTCAATGATAGAAATGGAAAAAGCCAATACGAATGAAAGGCTGGAACCAATCCAATTTTTAAATATAAATATAAGGGCAATCAAACTCATTAGTACAATATGACCCGCTGAGATGTTGGCGTACAAACGGATCATTAAAGAAAAAGGCTTGATCATGAGTCCTAAAAGCTCAATGGGCGCCAAGATAATCTTCATTGGCCATGGCACTCCAGGCATCCAAAAGATGTGCTTCCAATAATATTTTTTCCCCACCAAAGTTGTAATGACAAAGGTGATCAATGCCAAACAAAAAGTGATGGCAATGTTGCCAGTTACATTAATCCCTAGCGGAGTTAACCCCAAAAGGTTTAAAAACCAGATGAAAAAGAACAAGGTCAATAGGTATCCCATAAACCTACGATGGTGTTTTTCTCCAATATTAGGGATGGCTATCTCATCTCTAACATATAATATTATGGGTTCAAAAAATCGACCCACTCCTTTGGCAATCCTTCCGTTTTTTTGGTAGGACTTGGCCAAGCCTCTAAACAAAAAGAACATCAACAATGCGGTAAATAAAATGGACACGACGTTTTTGGTAATTGAAAAATCAAGCGGTTTTATGTTTGCGGGGTGATCATGGTCGTCATAGGTTATGGTTCCCTGTGCATCGGTTTTGTAGATCTTCCCGTGATAGAGCTTGTAATGGTTCTCGCCCAATTGAACAACACTTTTTCCGTGTTTGAGCTTGGAAGAGGAAAAGATTTTAAGTCCATTGTCCCACAAAATCACTGGCAAGGGCATTCCGATGTAGACTTTTTCTCCACTTGTTTTATCCTTATAAGACAATAGATTGAAATCGTGAGCGTCTTCCAAGTGATGAAGGATGTATGCTTTAATTTCAGACTTTAAATCGGAGGGGGTATCGCCGTCTTTGGTGTTGGATGTTTTAGCGTAGAGGGTATTTAAAGACACCATTAAAAATGCAACGAAATAGGTGTAAAATGGTTTCGGCATATTGACTACCAGTCTAATGGTTTGAATTTTGGTGCAAATGTAAGTCATTACACCATTAAAATAAAACAGTTTTGGAAATAATTTTAAGCTTATTAAAGGGGGCTAATCTCTCTGACTTAAAATTTTTACCAGTGCTATAATCTCTAATGTCAATGCCGCAATGTAAGGCACAAAAAAAGATAAAAACCCAAGTTTTGGGGACAAATCTTGCTCCTCAAAGCCCCTAAATACGAGGACATAAAAAAGAATAAATTTAAGTCCGCTGGTAAGGAGAAAGACCCAACCCAATAGCGCAGGGTTCTGTTTGGAAATCCAAAGTAAAACGATAAAAAAGACAAATGCTATACCAGCGTTGAAGACATAGCATGAAATTAGGAGTTGATTGGGAATCGGCCAATCGAAATGGTGATTGGTCAGTGTGTGCATCCACAACAAAAAAGCCATGGACAAAAAAAGCTTTAGCGAAAACTTTAGAATCGTTGAGTCCAATAATTATTTTCTGTTGCTTTGTTTGTTGATGAGCAATAGGATCATGACCAATCCTATTGAAGCCGCCACCAAGGTGGGCCATTTTGAAGTAATGTCCCATTTCTTTTGTGCCCAGCCGCCCAGACTAATCATCAGATACATGACTGCACCAATTTGAAAGGCAAGACCCGTGAAAACAAGCCAATTCTTAGGCTGTTTTTTCATGATTATCGTCGGTGTCTTTGACCAACCTGATCTCTGCTTTTTTTCCTTCTCGATTCATGGAGCAGCTTGCATTGAAAGATGCCCCCGACTCAACAATCAATTTGCCAATGACCACATCACCATCAATAACACTGGTTGAGCGTAAGTTTAGGGTTTCGGAAACAAATAATTTTCCTTTGATTTTTCCTTCCACATCAGCATTAGAGCAACTTACTTCCCCATCGATAATGCCGTCTTTACCCACGACTACTTTTCCCTTGGTTTTCAGGGATCCTTTGAGTTCGCCGTCGATTCTAAAATCCTCTTCAGAAACGATATTTCCTTGTACGGAAGTGCTGTTTTCAATTCGGCTGTAATGGCTGTTGATCTCGTTATTTTTCATGGTTGAAACTTATTTTGTCTAGGAGCATTTTTCTGTAATCGGCTGATAAAACTACAAAATTATTTGTATTCAATAGATCTTCCTCAATTTCTTTGAGCTTGTTTTTTAGATCGTTGAGCTTTCTTCTGTTTCGGATTCCGTGCAAGACAAGAAAGGTTTGGTCTTGGTCAAAGCGATCTTCAGATAAAAACCAACGGTTTTGAGGTATCTCATTTAATGCGTTTTGAACTTTGGTTCTGGTCTGATTTAGAAGGGCGGTGTCTTTGGCTTTAAAAGTGAAGACCCATTTGTAGTTGAGAAAAACCTTTTTGTCTTTTTCGATGGAATCGGTCAATTGAATCTGTTTGATCATTTCTTTGGCCCGCTCTGCCTCGACAGATTCTGGATATTTTAATGCTATCTGCTCCAATTGCTTTTGCCAAGTTTTCTTACCTTCAAGACGCCCCTGCAAATTGGCCATCAAAAGATCAAACTTGGCCTGAACTGGAGTTCCCCCCAACAAAACTCGATAAGAGGCTTCCTTTTGATAGAGCTCATCAAAATCGTCCTTTTTGTAAATGCTCAACAGATTTTCATAAATACTCTCGGGGGTTTGCAAGTCCGATTGGCTGAATTTTTCAGGATTGACCAAGATTTTTGAATAGGGGGATTCTGGGTAAGCATTAACGATTTCTTTGTAATATTCCTCTGCTTTTTGCGGCATTGTGTTTTCGTGAATTTTGTAGAGGTGATAGAGTGCGGGAGCGGCTGTTTCTGCGGGAGGATCTAATCCCAACAAATGGTCCAATCGTTCTTTGGCAAGCTTGAAATTTTTAAAACTCTCCTTGTAGATCATCCCCAATTGCAAGTAGGCATTCTGGTTTCGTTTTTTGATGCTATCGATTTCTTTTGGGGACTGGGGTAGGGCTTTGACATAGTTTTCTGGTTTTTCAACAAAAAATGTATCCGTCGGCTCTTGTAGCTGTTCTTGAATGTTGTCGGGGGTTTGCCTCACTGTATTGATGGCCGAGGCAATGGCCCAATTGTCAGTATTGGGGCGGTCGCCCCAGGTAGAAAGGAATTTTTGTTGACCCTGAACCACCAACATAGGATTATAAAAATAAAAGGCATTGGCATTTGACGATTTTCCAAAAAACGGAAAAGCCCCTTTCTCTTCTGTGTCCACCTCCGCCAGTGCTTTCGCCTCTTTCTTTTTTATGTATTCCTGAAAATACTCCAATTGTGCGGTTTTATCCATTGAGGTGAGGTGGAGCACACTGTCGGTAGCCTGTGCCATTTTTTCGTATTTGATTACCGCATTGAGGTTGTCACGTTCCCTTTGTGTTCTTCTTTTTTCCAGTGTTTGGTCGGGCATGATGTTGAGAAGGCTGTCGAGGTAGGCGCCAGTATTTACGTATTGGCCGCTGGCAAAATTGAAATTGGCCAAGTCTCGATAGTTCGCTTTTCTGGTGGGCAAATCGAGGTTTTCAGATCTTAAGGATTGGCTGAGGTAGCGCTCTCCCAAGCTGTCTTGATGTTGCCGGAAATAGTGCATTCCAATGGCACGATAAATCCAGTGATCATAGGGCTCGTTTTCGTAGTTTTTAGTCAGCTTTTCGTAGGATTCCATTGGGTCCAAACTGTCTCGAATGCTCCTGATCTGCAATCTTTTAATCTGGGCATTGATCCAGTATTTTCTTGATGTTTTTCGCTTAAGCCCCACTACCTGTTCAAAAGCCCATAGTGCAGAGTCAGGTTTATTAAGGTTTTCATACAATTGACCAGTCAAAAAATAGTACCGTCCTTTGATAAGATTGTCTTTGGCAGTTGAAGCCGCTTTTCTCATGTAAAAGCAGGCGGAATCCAGTTGTTTGGTATTGATGAAGGCCTGAGAGAGGGTCGCATTGGCGGAACTGTGAAAGTTGCTTTTGGGGGTAATGGATCGTGCCAAGCTCCTGAGGTTTTTGATGGCCAACTCATTGTTCCTCAATCGAATATTGGTTTTTTCCCGCCAAATTCTTCCTTCTACATAGGTTTTGCTGTCGGCATAGTTTTCCAACAGAAAGTTGAAGGCCTCCATGGCCGGGAAAAAACGGCGGTCAAAATAGCGGGCCTTGCCCAAGAGTAAATAAGCCTCATCGATTTGATTGTTGCGTTGAATCCCATTGATGTTCATGGAATGCTTTTGGATGGCTTTTACTGCTTTTTCCTCGGCACGACTGAATCCTGGAACGAGGGTGGTTTGATCCATTTGCTCGCCGTTGAGGGCAATGGGCTCTACCTCAAGAAGCTCAAAAAAGTTGTCGTCGTAGGCTTGTGATATGATGGACTCCCCTACCTTAAAGGCTTCCTTGCCATTGAACATTACATTGTACTTGGTGTTGACGGAATGGTAGCCCCTATTGAGCATTTTGTTTTTTTGAGTAGAGCACCCCCCTAATAAGAGTAACAAAATGGAAGACCAAAAAATGATTCCTTTTTTCAATGGAAAAGCTTTATTCTAATAACTTAAATTAGAAAGGTTTAGTATGTATAAAGAGCTTAAATTCTCATAGAATACAATAATATTTATTTTTAAAATA
>JAQCBK010000072.1 GCA_027621505.1 Bacteroidota bacterium
CAGCGAGAACTCTGGGATGGGTATAAAAAACGTCGAAAATTTCACCCTTATTGACCAAATCAGCCAAACGATCCGCTCCTTCCTCTTTGGGATGGCGTATGTATTTTGATTCAACCAATTCTTTGCCAGCATCCTCTCCTTCGATTTGGTTTAGTTCCTCTAAACGAGAATTTATGGCTTCCACCTCGGTTTTACTCAACAGCACACCAAGATTTAAATAACCATTTTCTTCAAGAAATTTTTTTTCTTCTAATGTTAACATGACTTAATGATTTAAAATTTATTGTTGTTGAACATTAAAAAATATAGTACTACAAAAGCGAAACCTATTTTTTAAACCAATGCAATTGGTTATTATTTCTGTTATTTAAGTTGAGTCATTACCGGATGATGGTCAGAGGCCCAGCCCCCCATTGGGGTTTTACGATAGATATGTTTTGCTGATTGCGGTTCCATTCCTTTAACAAAAACGTAATCAATTCTTTTTTCACTTCTTTTTTGGGTATTGAAACCATTTGAAGTCCCGTAGTAGGGATCTGATTTTGAAAGTTTTTTTTGAACGTCAAGAAAATGAGACTGCATTTTTTGAATCGGAGGGGTTTCGGGGGTAAGATTGAAATCACCAGTAATGATTACAGGCAAACCCTCCTGATTCAAGTCTTGGATTTTTTCAATAAGAAGATTTACAGATTCAGCTCTAGCCACTTCACCCTTGTGGTCAAAGTGCGTATTAAAAACCCATACTTTTTTTCCACTCCTCTTATTTTCAAAAAGTCCGTAAGTGCAAATGCGTTCTAGAGATGCATCCCATCCTTTTGAGACTACATCGGGGGTTTGAGACAACCAAAAGGTATTGGATTTCAGGACTTTGTACATTTCTTTTTTATAAAAAATGGGACTGTATTCTCCTTTGGTTTTCCCGTCTTCCCTTCCAATACCAATGTAGTTGTATGAATCCAGTTCGGGAATCAAATCGAGCAGTTGGGCATGAACGACCTCCTGTAATCCAACAAAATCGGCTTTTTGCTCATTCAGCAACAAGGCGACCGTAGCTTTCCGATTTTCCCAAATATTCATGCCGTCCTTGGGGTTATTGTATCGAATATTATAGGATATCACAGTGAGGGACTCAAAGGGTTGGAGAATTCCAACAAGCATAATCAAAAGCCATCGAATTGTCATGATCTAGTTTTTTAAGGTTTTAGAATTTTAATATAAGGATAAAAACAGAGATAAAAATAATAATTTCATAAAACGATAGGATAGCATTTTAGAAAAGGCAAACAGGATATCGGATTATGATTGGGAGCAAAAAATTAAGTTAGTAAATCAGCACTTTGGAAACAATTAGTCAACGGTGCTTCCCCACCAATCTTTATTGGGAAGATAATCGGGATTAAGTTGAAAAGCCCTTCTTTTTTCAACCCTTTCTTTCATATTCTTTTTGTGTTGGGCAAGCCATTCTTTTTCTTGCTCTTCATTGTGCAAGGGGTCTATTTCAGGAATTTTTGCTCCGGTTGCGTTGAGCCAGTTTTCCAATTCATTTTTTAAGGCCATTCCCTTCTTGGGATACTGGTCAAAAACATTATTGGTTTCCCCCATGTCTTTTCCCAAGTGATATAATTCGTTTTTTCCATCTTCAAAATAGTGGATGAGTTTCCAGTCTCCTTTTCGGATGATGGCACTTGGGTCTCCTCCCTGATTTCCATAATGAGGATAGTGCCAATAAAGTGAGCGTGCCTCAAAGTCTTTATTCTCTAACAATGGCACCAAGCTTTTTCCATCCACGCGGATGGAATTTTCTATCCCTGCCAACTCTAAAAGGGTGGGGAACAAATCGGCTCCTGTAACGGGCGTATCAACTTTTTTGACAGCATTTTGAATTTGGGGAGCTTTGATAAAAAAGGGGATACGGGTTCCTGCCTCCCACTGATAGCCTTTACCTCCTCGTAATGGAAGATTACTGGTTGCAAAATCATCACCTGCAGAGACACCACCATTGTCGGATACAAAAACAACGACTGTATTTTTATCCAAGTTCAATGCTTCCAAGGTATTCAAGACATGTCCCACAGCTTCGTCGGTTTGCTCCACCAGACCTGCATAAACAGGATTGTCTTGTTTGATTCTGATGGGCAATCTTTTTTCCATTTTAAAACCCTCTTCCAAGATTCCTTGATCCACCGCCTTTTTTTGGTATTTGAGCCATTTTTCTTGCGAGGTTTGAATGGGGGCGTGAACGGCATAAAAACACAAATAAGCAAAGAAAGGTTTGTCGTTATTTGCTGTAATAAAGGCTGCAGTTTCATGTGCCAACTTCAAGGAGAGTGTCATCCCTTTTTCTTCTATTTTGTCCTCCAAAAAGGGGTTGTTGAAAGGTGAAAAATACCCTCCAGAATAGGGTCCTCCTCTATGATATCCCCCTTTATTGATCTCAAAACCGTGGTCGGTGGGAAGGGATTTTTGCTCCTCCGATCCCAGATGCCATTTACCGGCAAAAAAAGTTTTGTACTGCTCTGATTTAAATACTTCAGCGAGTGTTGTCATTTCAAAGGGCAGGTGCTTTACATAGTCGCTTGGCAACAATTTGGTTTTACGCCCTACTGTTCTCCAATCTGTTCCGTATTTTGCACCAATCCAATCGGTAATTCCATGTACAGTAGGGTAAACTCCTGTGAGCAGGCTAGCTCTTGAAGGACTGCAAACAGAGGCATTGGCATGTCCTTGGGTGAAAATGGTCCCTTCCTTGGCAATTCTATCTATGTTGGGCGTTTCATAAAAATCACTTCCTGTGATACTGAGGTCTTTGTGGCCTAAATCATCTACCACGATAAACAAAAAATTAGGGGGGGAAGCTGCTTTTTCGCAACTCCAGACTGTAAACAGAAAAAGAACAATAGTGATTAATTTCATGATTATATTATTATTTAAAATTACGAATACTTTCGATAATGACGGTACCCAAAATAAGCATCCCACCAAAGACGGTGCTCAAAGCAGGATATTCTGCCAGTACGATCATTCCTATGATGATTCCATAAACCGGTTGGACACTACTTATGATACTGGCAGTGCTAATGGTAAAGTTTCTAAAACTGTAGATGAATAAAGTGTGACCCACTGCGGTTGTAAGTATTGCAAGAATTAAAATTGCAGGAAGTGAAGATTCCAAGCCAGTGGTCTCATAAACAAATAATGCAGGGGAGAGCAATAGCGAAACAATGATCAGCTGGTAAACCATTAAAATGGATCCTTCGTATTCTGTCGACTTAGATTTCATATAGATGTTTCGAATGGAATAACACAAGGCTGAAAAAACGCCAAAACCGATGGCTTTGAATTGATCGTTTTCCAAACTGATTTCTGGGGTCAAAAAATAAATTCCCACTAAAACCATCAAGCCCAAAAGGAGATTTGATTTTTTGAATTTACTATTGAGCATGATGGGTTCTAGTAAAGTAGTAATTATGGGATAAGTAAATACAGAAAGCATTCCAATGGCCACGCTCGACATTTTTAGCGCAATAAAATAGGTGATCCAATGTGACCCCATCAATACCCCGCTAAAAAAAATAGTTTTGCGGTCTTTTTTTTGAATGGTAAAACTGAGTTTTTTCCACCTGCAAAAGAGAAATAAAAAAACCCCTCCTATGATCGCCCTTAAAAAAATGATCATTGGAACGGGAAGATCGATATACCGCCCAAGGGTGCCTGATGTACTAATGATTAGTACAGCAAAATTGAGCTGAATTAGATTTTTTAAATATTGTTTTGATTGCATCAAGCCAATTTATAAAACTCCTCCCAAGCCTTTCTCGGGGGATAACCTTTTAGAAGTTGATTGGCTTTGGGGTTATTGGTGATGGTTTTTGTTTTTCTATCAAATAAAATGGTTTGGTTGAGTTGTTGAGCAATTGTTCCCAAGCAAAAAACTTGACTTAAAGGAGCGGCAACCTCGAAGGGAGATAATGTTTTTTCTAATCCTCTAGAAGCATTTAGAAAATTCAAAAAGTGGTTGGTTTCGCTTTTATAATATTCGGGAAGGCTGTTTTGAATGTCTTTTGCATTTTCATTGGGAAGTATTTTTAGTGTTCTATGATGAGATCCTCCCTTGAAGGTATGTTCTTTACCATAGATTACTTTTCCAGGGCTGAGCTTTTTGGGTTTTACCATTCCTTTATTACTTTTGGCAGTAGTGTCTAATTCTATGTCTCCATAATTTTGGGGAACTTCTGGAATATTATCCACTCCATCATACCATGTGACTTTTACTTTAGGCATATCCCCCCGCTTTGGAAAATGAAATGCTAAAGTTGAGGATTGAGGATAAAAAAGATCGTTATGGCCTGTTAATTTTTTGGGTTCGATTTTTTGGGGTAATCCTAGGTCCAAAAACTGATGAAAACCATCCATAATGTGGGCCCCCCAGTCGCCCAAAGCTCCGTTTCCGAATGCGTACCAGCATCTCCATTGACCATCAATAAAATCTTTGTGAAAATCGTGATAGGGGTACGCTACATGCCAATTGTCCCAGTCTAGGGTTTTGGGGATTTTGCCTCCGACAGGGAATTTGCTCATCTTGGTATCCCAACCATGCCAGCGACGTTTTCCATTCATATGGGCCGTAATTTCCTTTACGTCATTAATGATTCCCTTTTCAACCCAGGTTTTGAATTGATAATAGTTGTCTTGACAGTGACCTTGATTCCCCATTTGAGTGGCGACTTTAAACTTTTTGGCTGCTCTAATCAACATTTCAGATTCTTGAAAAGTTCTGGTCAAAGGTTTTTCTACATAGACATGTTTGCCGAAAGACATGGCAAGAATGGTTATCGGAAAGTGAGAGAAATCTGGAGTGGCCACACTAACCGCATCAATCTTATCGCCCATCTCATCGAACAGCATTCTAAAATCTTGATATTGTTTTGCTGTTTTATGAATGTCCATGGTTTTGAGGGTCTTTTCTCCTCCCATATTAATATCACAGAGTGCTACTACATTGGCAACTCCTGTTGCATGGAGGTCTCTCACCACAGTTGCTCCTCTATTCCCAATACCACAACAGGCCAAATTCACCTTGTCGTTGGGGAGAACCACCGCTTTTTGAAGGATTTTACCTGAAGCATCTTTTACCTCTTTTTTGGCAAAAAGGATATGGCTGGGAAGGATAATCAATGATCCAACAGAAACAGCTTTTTTAATGAAACCTCTCCGCTTCATGCCAAGAGGGTGATTTGTTTTTTTCATAAGATTATAAATTATAGTCCAAATGAGCTTGCGTTGATGATTATTAATTCGTAATATATTAATATTTAAAAAAACATCCGATTAAACCCAAGCCTAAAAAAACAGTCGAAGAGGTATGAAAATAAAAAATTTGATGAAAAATTTCATTTTGCGGTCACTTCTCATGCTTACATTGACAGTGACATCTGCCCAAGAGTTCCAGGGGAAAGCCTATTATATTTCTAAGACCACAATGGATTCCAATTTTGGTGCCAATATCCCACCGGAAAGAAGGCAAAGATTCATGGAGCGTACGAAGTCCAATTTGGAAAAGAACTATGAATTGGATTTTAATAGCACAGCTTCCACCTTTTATAATGAAGAGCGTTTGGACAATTCCCGAGGGAGTGGGCGTTTTAATTTTATGTCTTTTATGAGTCCTTTTCAGGGGATCTTACACAAAGAGTTTGCTTCAAAAACCTTTACCAATCGTGTGGAGCTTTTTGGAAAAATATTTTTGATAAAAGACAGTCTGCCCGAGAGCAAGTGGCTACTTTCAGGGGAATCGAAGCAAATTGGAAACTATACTGTTTACAAAGCGACAATGAGTAGGGAAGTTCCCCCAGAGGTTTTTCAGTTTGGCAGGCAAAATTCAGAGGAAAATCAACCCAAAATGAAAACGGTGAACATCACCGCATGGTTTACGCCTCAGATTCCAGTTTCAACAGGTCCATACAAATATGGAGGTTTACCGGGACTTATTCTTGAAGTTAACAGTGATAATACCACTGTCCTGTGCACTAAAGTGGTGATTAATCCCAAGGAAAAAAT
>JAQCBK010000073.1 GCA_027621505.1 Bacteroidota bacterium
CATGCCCTCCTTTTGATCGAGAAACCACCAAGCCGTCCCCCATTGGATTTCTACTTTGTCACTATTAAAATTACCCGGCATGGTAGCAAAAACCTCATTCATGGCCGGATTCAAATTGTAGAGTATCGTATGGGTGAGTTTATCAATGTCATTCAATTTACCGAGAAGTTTAGAAAGGTTTTTGGCCTGTGCAAAATCTCCGATGGAATCACAGCCAACATCGGCTCCCATTTCTCTCTTAAACTTTTGATTATTCCCTCTCAAAGCCCCGAGATGCAATTGTTGGGTCCAACCAAAATCGGAATACATCACAAACAATTCATACAATATACAAGAATTAAAAAGACTGGCTTCGTCCCCGGTGGGTAAGTCTCCTGACAGCCGTTTTTTGAAAATGGCATCGGCCTCGACATGGGTAAAATCGCTAGCATGGGTGAACTCCAGTCCGTGATCGGAAATCCTGCAACCGTTTTGGTGGAAATATTCCACCCTCGATTTTAGAGCAGTCAAAAGGGTATCTAAATCTGATATTTCAATATTGGATGCCTTCATCAGGGCATCGATATAGTCTAAATATTGACTCCCTTCAATCCCGAAGATATTATCCGGCCTGAATCCTGGTAAAACTTCTGGCCCCTCTTCTTTGCTGGAGGCAATTTTTTGGTGATGAGAAAGGGCATCGATAGGGTCATCGGTAGTGCACAACATTTCAACTTTCATATCATTGAGCAATCCTTTGGGAGTAATGTGTTCCAACTGGCGGTTGGTTTCTTCGTAGATCGCAGTTGATGTGTTGGGTTGTAATAGGGTATTGATTCCGAAATAACGCTTCAATTCTAAATGGGTCCAGTGAAAAAGGGGGTTCCCCACAGTAAAGGGAACAGTATAGGCCCATTGGTCAAATTTTTCTTTGTTGCTGACTTGATTACCCGTAATGAATTTTTCGGGGATCCCAAGGGTTCTCATCGCGCGCCACTTGTAGTGGTCTCCATCCAACCAAATTTGGTTGATCCCTTCAAATGGTTGATTGGATGCAATTACATCGGGAGGCAAATGGTTATGGTAATCAATAATGGGCATGTCCTTGGCGTGGTCAAAGTACAACCGCTGAGCAGTTGTATTCTGTAACAAAAAATCTTCTTTGATAAAGGATGCTGTGTTGTTAAATTCCATTGTTTAGATCAATTTATTGATGCCCCATTCCAATCCCCTAAGCTCGGCCAAACCTTTGAGTCGTCCTATGGCGGAATATCCTGGATTGATTTTAGGTTTTTCAATATCATCCAACATTTGGTGCCCGTGATCGGGTCGCATGGGGATGGAGGCATCTTCACGGTTTTCAGCCACTCTTCTTCTTTGCTCTCGGATCACTCTGGTGATGATTTCGAACATATCCACATCTCCTGTTAAGTGGTCTGCCTCATAAAAATTACCAGCTGCATCGCGCTTGGTGCTTCTGAGATGCAGAAAATGAACCCGATCGGCAAAAGCTTCGAAGATTGCTGGGAGATCGTTATCTGCTCTTACCCCGAGGGAGCCAGTACAGAAAGTTATTCCATTAGACCGTGGAGGGACTTTGTCGAAAATAAACTGATAATCCGATTGGGTGCTCACAATCCTGGGCAAACCCAAAAGGGTAAAAGGTGGATCATCTGGATGGATGCACATTCTGATCCCCAATTTTTCAGCCAATGGAATGATCTCCTCTAAAAACTGAACCAAATGCGAGCGCAATTGATCCGCATCAATTCCCTTATAAGTACTGAGCATGGCTTTGAACTCCTCCATAGAGTAGCCTTCTTCCGAACCAGGCAAGCCCTTGAGCATGTTGTCGGAAATACGCTGAATATCGGATGCTGAAAGGTTTTCAAATAGATGTTTCGCCTGCTCGATTTCCTCTTGGGTATAGTCTTGTTCGGCTCCTTCTCTCTTTAAAATATGTAAATCAAAAACCTTTAACTCTAAAGCATTAAACTCCAAAGCGAGTGAACCATCATCCAAGGGCATGTCCAATCGGGTACGGGTCCAATCGAGTATGGGCATAAAGTTGTAACAGATTACATAAACCCCACAAGCAGCCAGATTTTGCATACTGACTTTGTAGTTTTCAATGATCTGCTTGTAGTTGTCGGTTCTGGTTTTTATTTTTTCATGGACTGGCAAAGATTCCACCACGTCCCATGTAAGTCCAGCGGCTTCAATTTCTGCTTTTCTTTTTTGTATTTCCTGAACCGGCCATATCTCACCATTGGGGATGTGATGGAGGGCGTTCACTATACCAGTAGCCCCAGCCTGTCTTACGTCCAATAGGCTCACTGGATCATTCGGTCCATACCAGCGCCATGTTTGTGTCATTTTCATATATATATATTATTTAAACCCCACTGAAAGCACTAAAACCGCCATCAATCGGAAGGACAACTCCTGTTATAAATTGAGCGGCATCACTGCACAAAAAGTGGATCGCACCATTGAGCTCCTCCGCTTCACCAAATCTTTTCATGGGGGTATTTCTGATGATGGTATCTCCTCTTTCGGTGTAGGTACCGTCCTCATTCAACAGCAGTCTCCTGTTTTGATTGCCTACAAAAAACCCGGGAGCGATGGCGTTCACCCTGACGCCGGAACCAAATTTGAGTGCCATCTCAACCGCCATCCAGCGCGTAAAATTTTCAATACCAGCCTTAGAAGCAGAGTATCCCACCACTCGAGTGATTACCCGATCCACACTCATTGAGGAGTAATTGATAATGGATCCCTTTTTTTGCTCGGCCATGATTTCACCGAAGACCAAAGAGGGAATGACAGAGCCATTGAGATTAAGCGCCGTGACCTTATTAAAATCCTCCATGGAGAGATCGAAAATGGTTTGGTCGACTGCTATGGTGGCACCGGGCATATTTCCTCCTGCAGCATTGAGCAGAATATCGACTTTTCCCCAGCGGTCTATAATTTTTTTACTAACCTCTTCAATGGACTCCTTAGACAGAACATTGGCTGCAAAGCCAATTGCCGTTCCTCCCTCTTTTTCGATGAGGTCGACCGTTCGTTGAGCGGATTCCGCTGTAAGATCCAAAATGGCTATTTTCACACCGGATTGGGAAAGACTTCGGGCAATACAGCTCCCGAGTGCTCCTCCTCCTCCCGTGATCACAGCCACTTTGTTATTTAAATCAAAATTTGGTTTCATTATTTTTATAATATAAATTGAGTGTTGTCCCAAAGGACTGTTTTTTGAGTATCCATGGCTTGAATCCCCATCTCAACAGCATAGGCTGCTTTGGCGCCTGTAATGGCACTAGAAAGGGGTTTGCTTTGGTTTACAATGGCGTCTCTGAAGTCCATCAATGCTTGTTTGGTGGGGTCAATGTGCTTGATGTCAACAGGGATTCCCTTGCTCTGTGACCAATTGGTTGTGGCACCAGAAACACCATCTACTTCTCCATACTCCTGCTGATAGGTACCTTCGGGATAAAACCAAGCCGTATCATAGAAAATGGTCAAAGTCCCTTTGTCTCCAAAGACCATTATTTTATAATCATCTTTGGCATTCGATGTCAAACAGGTGTAGGTGGCCTTGACCCCATTGGGATAAAGATAAACCACCTTGGTATTGTCATAGGTTTCTCTGCCGTCTTTCCAGTAATTGATACCGCCAAAACCTACCGCCTTTTCTGGAGTAGCCTTGAGGATCCAGTTGGCAAAATCAATTTGGTGTGAACTCAATTCTGCGAGCAAACCATAGGAGTACTCTCGGTACATTCTCCAGTTGATTTGTCTTTCGAATGACGGATCGGGCAAAGGCCTTCTCCAATTGCCGTTTCTGTTCCATTGGGCCTCTATGGAGGCTATTTTCCCAACCTTTCCCCCTGCGATCATGTCAACCAGTTGGGTGTACATCCTCGAACTGTGATACTGATGTCCGGTTTGAAAAACGTTTTTTGAGCTTTTGCTTTTTTTAACAATGCGGGCAATTGCCTCAACACCTTTGGCCAATGTTTTTTCACAATACACGTGTTTGTCTGCATCCAGCGCATCAACAGCGATCTGATCGTGGGTGTTTAAGGGTGTGGCAATGATTACTGCATCAATGTTTTTATCATCCAAAAGTTTACGGTAGTCTGCATAAGATTTGGGATTTTTGTTGTTTTTGATCAAATCAAAACTTTTTTCCAATCGGAAAGGGAGGGTATCGCATACAGCAATGACTTCACAGTTGGGAATCTGGTTGAGTAATTTGATAATTCCACTCCCGCGACCACCCGTTCCTATAACCCCTATATTGACGCGGTTGTTCGCATGAACATTCGCCATCAAATGGGGGGCAAAAGCAGTCCCTAAAACTATTCCACTGGAGTTGATGATGAAATTTTTTCTTTTCATTTTAAAAATTAATTTTTGTCAATAATTAGGTTGATGTCCTCGAGTGACTTCCCTTTTGTCTCGGGCATCATGAAAATAGCAAATATAAGTTGCAGCACCATCATAAAGGCGAAGAAAGAGAAAATGGGCCATGGGTTGTTCTGGTAAAGATCGATTATATAAGGACCAATCAAAGTAATTAAAGCGGCAAAAATCCAATGAATACCTGTCCCAAAGGACTGTCCCAACGCCCTGAGTCTGTTGGGGAAAATTTCGGAAATAAATACCCAGATAATTGTTCCCTGGCCTATAGCGTGTGAAGCAATAAAACCAAAGATAAACAGACTGATCCACATTGGATTTGATTGTATATAAAAAGCCAATGATACTCCGGTCAAACTAACAATATATCCCAGCGATCCAATGATCAGCAGTTGTTTTCGTCCGAGTTTGTCGATGAGTAAAAGGCCGGCGAATGTAAAAATAATATTGGTCAGTCCAATAAAAACGGAATTGAACAAGGATTCCTTGGTGGCGAAGCCTGCCAATTCAAGTATTTCAGGAGCATAGTAAAGTATAAAATTAATCCCAGACAATTGATTGAAAAAAGCAACAAAAAAAGCCAACACCATCGCCTTGCTGCTCAAATTAGCGACCCCACTTTTCTGGGTTTGATGTTCGGGTTCAGCTGTCTTGATCTTGTTCAAGAAGGCTTGGGCTTTTTCTTTATCAACATACATGATTTCTAGGGTGGCTAAGGCAGCAGTATCATTCTTTTGAAACAAAATTTGCCAACGAGGTGAGTCGGGGATGTTTAGGGTTAACAGGAAATACAATAAAGCGGGAATGGCCTCTACACCCAACATCCATCTCCAATCGTTGGCACCGTCAAACCCGGTCAATAAATAGTTGGAGAAAAAAGCAATAAGAATTCCAAAAACCAAACTGAATTGGTATAAAACCCCTAATGAACCTCTATTTTTTGGAGACGAAATTTCTGATATGTATATGGGAGCAGCAACAGAGGAAACCCCGACGGCCAACCCTCCAATAAATCTAAAAAATGAGAAGGTGTAGGGATCCATGGCTAAGGCAGAACCCAAAGCAGAGAGGAAAAAGAAAATACCAATCCAAGTCAAAGTCTTTTTACGTCCGATGGTATTGGTAGGATATGCCCCTAACAAAGCGCCAATCACTGTACCCCAAAGGGCCATCGACATGATGAAAAAACCATGAAAAAAAGGGCTGGTGGACCACAATTCCTTTATGGGCAAATTAGCACCAGAAATCACAACCGTGTCAAAGCCAAACAAAAAACCTGATAAAGCAGCGACAAGGATCCACCTAAGAGATTTAGTCATAAAAATCAAATGTCGTGTGCGAACACATTATCAACAAATATATGCAAAGTAGATTAAAAAAACATTTCGAACCACCCTTAATTCTTTAAATTAATTGGTTTAAAAATCAGATTTTTTTTATAAATTAATAATCTATATTTACCAGTAGAATAATAGATAAATGACCATAAAGGATATTGCCAAAGAAGCCAATGTATCCGCTGGTACCGTGGATCGTGTTTTACATGATAGAGGTGGGGTCTCACCAAAAACTGAGGCAAAAATCAGAAAGATCTTAACACAAAAGAAGTTTAAGG
>JAQCBK010000017.1 GCA_027621505.1 Bacteroidota bacterium
TCCCAGCCAGCGATAAAACCATTCGGGCTCCGCTCCAAACATGGGATGAGAATTGGAGTAAATATTGTCGCTTTCTTTCCATGTTTCCCACAGGGTAGTAGCGCCACGTTCGATCATATAGCCCCAACCGGGATAGTTGGTGTTATTAACTATATTTATAGTAGTTTGAGGAGACAAATATTCGGAAATGGCTTCGAGCGCAAAGGGTGTTCCAAAAATACCGGTGGTAAGATGTTGAGCCGGGGCTTTTTTAAGTGCCATTTTCAATGAGTCTTTTGCCGCAGGGATTTCTTTTTCAGGTACAATTTTATGATAGAGTAGCGCGGCAAAGAGGGTTTGCCGATTGATGGGATCGGGAATACTTTTTTCCCAAAAGGCCTCTCTTACTTTCTTTTCTAAATCCGATGCCAGTTGATCGTATTTTAATTGACCTTTTTGATCTTTCATGAGGGTTGCAAAAACTTTCATGATCCGAGCGGTTTGCAGGTAGTGTAAAGTACCAATCAATTCTACGGGAACTGGGCTAAGGGATTCATGGTCGCTCAAGCCACTGTCTACCATTCCCTCAGGATGAAGTTGTGCTGCTTTCTCCATCCATTTTTTATTTAAGGGATACATTTCTTTGATAAAGTCTTGATCGTTATAGTACAAATACAGTTGGTATTGTGTGATCAAAAAAGCGGATTCCCAACTGATGCCACAATATTGAATGCCCACACTGGGCGCAGTATCAACAAAGGTGTAATCGTTGATGGCATCTACCCAGTCATAGACGGTTTTTTTGTAAAAAGATTGCATGTCGAAATTGTAGATAAAGGAAGCGCTGGTGGCATTAAGGTCACCCCCATATCCAAATTTTTCTCGGGCAGGACAATCGGATTGCACACCCACCAGATTGGCCAAAAAAGTTCTTCTTACGGTGTTTTGAATTTCATTCAACAGTGGATCGGAGGAGGTAAAATGATTTTGTTGATCAACAGCAGTATGGATGGAAAGTCCAACGATATCTTCCTTTTTAGGTTTTTCTTTTAATCCGTCAATTTCCATGTATCGGTAGGCATGATAGGTGAAATCGGGACTAAAAATTACAGGCGCATCGTCGCCGAAGATATAGCTATCGGTTTGCCAAGCCACGTCTGGGGCGCCCGGCCCACCAACGCCACTTTTTTTGATTTGACCCGTTACGGAGGTCATGGGATTGAGGGAGCCATCCCTGTAGATGCGTTCACCCAATCTGAATGTAATTTTATCTCCTTTTTTTCCGCTCAATTTGATGGAATAGGTACCGGTAAAATTTTCACCCATGTCCACCATCCATTTTCCGTCTTTTGAGGAGTAGATTTTTTTAGGATTAATTTTTTTATTGATGCTTATGGGAGGAAAAAAAGCTTTTTGCAGTTTTCCACCTGGGGAACTAGAGTGCAGGGCGTTTTTCCATTCAGCATCGTCCAAATCAGCGCGGTTCCAACCGATAACTTCCTTTCTTGCATCGAAGTGGGTGCCCAAATAAACACTGTTTTTGGTGATGGGCCCTTCACGGTATTTCCACGAATGATCGGAAATGATCTCCTCGGTCTTGCCACTTTGGTAGGTGATTTTGATTTTTGCTATGAATCGGGGTTTTCCAACAGGGAGTCTTTCTCTTAAATTGATTTTCCCCCACATCTTTAGTGGCAAGGGATTGTAAAAACCATTTCCCAGTACCACCCCAATACAGTTCATCCCCTCTGAGATTTGAGAGCTGATGTCATATTCAGTATAATAGATTCTCTTACTGTAATCCGTCCAAACTGGATCCAAGATGTTGTTTTGGAGTGGCGATGAATTGATGGTGGCCTTGTAATAGCCTGCCGCCGTAATAAAAAGCACTGCTTTTGTGGGGCGTTCTTTCAACCTAAATGTTTTTCTAAATAATGGAGCAGGATGTTCCAGATAAAAAAGGGAATCTGATTTCGGTAAGGGGTTTTGATCCTCAATCCAATGTGCTTTTTTATTTTCAAAAAAAACAACCGTTTGACCTTCATGGATGGGTGGTTTACAGCTCGATAAGTTCAGGGCAATCCAAAGCAGAAATAAAGCTTTTTTAAGGTAACAACTCTTAAGATCCATAACGACTAATATTTCTCAATTTATAAATTAATTTCAGATCCTCCAATGCATTTGAATATTAGGATTATGGAAAGATTTTTTCGTTCAGAACCTTTCCGAATTTTAGTTTTTTAAATTTTGACCAAACGAAGGTAGCTTTCTTGATTTTGATAAGAAATTATCAACCCAGTGATAATTTCTTATCAAAATAAGCGAACATTAGCCCTTGTTTTGTAGTTTTAGTAGATGCCTAGGCTATAAATCATGTCTTTGAAGAAAAAAATATACCGAGTTGCTGGATTGGGTGAAGTCTTGTGGGACGTTTTCCCTGAGGGAAAGAGATTGGGAGGTGCTCCCGCTAATTTTGCGGCCCATGCACAGCAGTTGGGTGCCCATGCTTTTGTACTCAGTGCAGTAGGGAAAGATGCTCTGGGTAGGGAAGCGTTGGTCAAGTTGGATCAATACGGTATTGATTTAACTGGTCTTCTGGAGATTGCTTCATTCCCCACCGGCACCGTAAGTGTGGATTTAGACCAACATGGAAATCCCAGCTACGAGATTCAAGAAAATGTTGCTTGGGATCACACTCCCCTCCAACCCTCTATTACCAATACAGCCAAGCACTTGGATGCGGTCTGTTTTGGAACCCTGGCACAACGAAATAAAACCTCCCAAAATACCATCTTCAAAACCCTACGAGCAACCTCAGACAACTGTCTTAAGGTTTTTGATCTCAACTTCAGAAAAAATTACTACCACAAAGAAATGCTCCTTCAAAGCTTTGATATTTCCGATGTGGTGAAGATGAATGAAGAGGAGTTTGTAGAAATACAAACCCTTTTTTCCTTGCCCTCCAACCTCCAAAAAGGCATGATGTCTTTGATGGAAAGGTTTGATTTAAAATTAGCGATGCTTACCTTAGGGCGGAAAGGTTCAATCATGATGAGTCAAAACGATTACAGTGAGTTAAAAGTAAATCAGTCTGTCCAAGTGAAAAGTACAGTCGGCGCAGGAGACGCATTTACTGCCGCTGCTGTGATGGGATGGCTCAACCAAAAACCTTTGGATAAAATTCACCATAAATCTAGCGATTTGGCGGCCTATGTATGCAGTCAACTCGATGCCGTACCTAAAATTTCAAATCATTCCTAAGATGAACAAAAATTATTTACTTCCGTTTTTTGCCCTCGCCATTTTTACTGCTTGCCAGTCAAAAAAAGTGGAAAATCAACCGCCCAATGTGATTGTGATCATCACCGACGATCAGGGTTATGGTGATTTAGGACTTCACAACAATCCCAACCTCAAGACGCCTGCCATTGATGACTTTGCCCGCCAAAGCATACAGTTCAGTAATTTTCATGTGTCTCCAGTTTGTGCCCCCACCCGTTCCAGCCTGATGACGGGGCGTTACTCCCTCAGAACCGGGGTGAGGGATACCTACAACGGAGGGGCCATCATGGCCTCCTCTGAGGTGACCATTGCCGAAATGCTAAAGCAGAGAAACTATAAGACAGGTATTTTCGGGAAATGGCACCTGGGAGACAATTATCCTTCTCGACCCAGTGATCAGGGGTTTGATGAATCATTGATCCACTTGGCAGGTGGAATCGGACAGGTGGGAGATTTTACCAATTATTTCAAAATGGAGACGAGCTATTTTGACCCTATCCTTTGGCACAACAACGAGCAAAAACCTTATAAAGGTTATTGTTCGGATATTTTTACGGACAATGCCATCCGTTTTATAGAGGAAAACAAAGACCAGCCTTTTTTCTGTTATTTGTCCTTTAACGCTCCCCACACCCCACTTCAGGTTCCTGACAAATATTACCAGATGTACAAGGATACAGATCCCACTGCTGGTATTGATCCAGCCTTGCTGCCCGTTGCGCCGATGTCCGATAAGGATATTGAAGATGCCAGAAAGGTGTATGCCATGGTGACCAATATTGATGACAACCTGAAGCAACTTTTTCAAAAGATCGAAGATCTTGGAATTAAAGATGATACCATTGTAATTTTTATGACGGACAATGGACCGCAACAAGTCCGTTATGTTGGGGGGATGAAAGGAAGAAAATCCAGTGTTTACAGAGGAGGCATCCGCGTACCGTTTTTTTTGAGTTACCCTTCCAAGTTTGAAGGGGGTGGAGAGATCAACGCCATGTCGGCCCATATTGATTTGCTCCCTACGCTTTCGGAATTGTGTGCTGCTCCACTTCCTACCGATAGAAAAATTGATGGCAGGAGTTTGGTCCCCGCATTGGAGGGACAGACCTTACCCCAACGCAGCTTTTTTTCCTATTGGACGCGTAAATTGCCCGAGTTGTACAACAATATTGCCCTCCAACAAGGCGATTATAAATTGGTGGGAAAAACCGATTTTGATGCCACCATAGAGGCATTCGAACTTTACAATATCAAAGTCGATCCTTTTGAAACAAAAAATTTGGTCAACCAAAATTTAGAGAAAGCGCAATCCCTCAAAGCTGAAATGGATGTAATGTTCACTTCATTAACCCAATCCCCCAACCTTATCCACCCCCCAAGAATTGCCGTAGGGACACCCAATGAGCAACCCGTTTACCTTAATCGAAACGATGCCGGGGGACAAAGAGGGGTGTGGAATCAAGAGGAACTCTATTCCTATTGGAAAGTGGACATGCAAGCTGGAACCTACCGGATCAAGTTTAAGTTTATAAAACCGCTCCCTCTAGGAGGTGAGATGGTTTTGGAAACGGGATCTGGGATCCTGAAAAAAAAGTCAAATGCTGAGCCTACAGATACCTTGGTATGGGAAGACGTGGCGCTTTCAGAGGGCAAATTCGATTTCACTCCTTTTTACCGTTTGGGGAGAAAAAATTATTTTCCACTCTGGGTTGAAATCGACAAAATTCAATAGGAGTCGAAACGGAAAATCATTGCCATATGCTCCCGACTTGGTGGACTTCAAAAACATTAAAGGGAATGGTTTCATCCGATTCTATAGAAATCTGGCCATTTTCAGGGGCAGAAACTGCATAGGTGGACAGTACCGTGAAGCCGTTGTCAACAAAAATCTCAATAGTGGTTCGATCCAAAAGCACCCTTATACTGACCTTTTTTTGATTCATGGTGGGGAGCTTCATTCCATTGAAATTAAAAGCACCATTGGAGAAAGTCAATAATTGACCACGAATATTTAGCTGAAAGTTTTGACTGTGATCTCGATTAAAAGTCGCCAGCAGATCAATGCCCTCAAATTTTAGGTCTTTTAATTTTTCATTCAACGGTGAGGAAGAAATGTCTTTAAAAGACCAACTTTTTTGGTAAAGATTCTTGATTTCAACTATTGGCCATCGGAACAATCGGATTCCTTCTGGGGTGGTTTTCAGTTCCAAGGTGGCAGGGAAAGACATTTGTTGATTAAAGGGCATATCGTTGTCCACGTAGATATTGTTTTTTCCGGTTCGCAACCAGCCTATGATTACAGTCCTATCATCAGGGCTGTTGTTGAATGTTTGTGCCGCATAGTAGGCATCTCCCAAATCCCCCAGATGTGCTTTCTTATCTGTAGCCAAGATCTTACCGTCAAAAGTTCCGATCTCATAGTCAAAACTGGCATCGTAAATCAACCATTTTTTGTTTTGGGGGTTTCCATCTACTTTGAGCTCGACCAGATCCATACATTCATACACCCATCTGCGATTAAAGTCGCTTAACTTTTCCCAATTTTTTAGATCGATAGAGCTGAAAAAACGAACTTTACCCATATCCTCCAAGTTTTTTTTGTCGGCCCTTTTGATCCATAAAACAAGAATCCACTTTTTGGAGGGTTCATGCCAAAAGATTTTCGGGTCACGTTCTCCTCTGTCAAAACCTTGGTTGGAGACCAAAGGACGACCGTCATCGATTAATTGAAAGGTTCTCCCTCGATCTGTACTGAAAGCAGCTGCTTGGTAATAATCATCGTTCCTGTTGTTTTGAGCATGGGTAAAATAGGCTACGATGGCCTCTTCCTCCTCTGTGTTTTCTCCCAGACTGTTGGGATAATCCACAGCAGCAGTCCCCGAAAAAATGGTGCCATTCCCGTAAGGTAGAATGGCGTGGGGGAGCTGTTCCCACTGGACCATATCTTGGCTTACCGCGTGTCCCCAAGTCATATTGCCCCAGTGAATGGATTTGGGATTGTGCTGAAAAAAAAGATGGTATTCTCCCTTATAGTAAACCATACCATTAGGGTCGTTGTTCCAATTTTTCTTAGAGGAAAAATGAAATTGAGGCCGCAAAGGCTCGTCGTATTTTATGTCGGAATAAGTGTCAAAGGTCTGAAAACTATCAATCATTACCTCTGCTGAAGGCTGTGCTTGGGCAAGGATTGCTGTAAATATCAAAAGGTATCTCATCATAATTGTTAAGTTATGAATATTTTTTGACTAAAAAATAAAGAGGGAGATAGTTAAGAAACCAATGCGTTTAAAAGCGATAAAACATCATGAGGCTTGTCAATGTAGTAATTGGCCAGGGTATCTTTTTTACCCACTTTTACATTGACCGCATGAGACGGAAGATCATTAAACATAAACTCATCTGTGATATCATCCCCAAAGCAAATGATAAAATCAGCTACTTTATCCCCCAAGATTTCCGAAACAGCGGTTCCTTTGTTGTAACGTCCACTGACCACCTCGATCACTTTGTCTCCGTCCATCAGGTGCAACTCATCCGTAATCAGGCTACTCAGCACCGTTTTAAGCTCCACGGTGCGTTCTGCTGCCAATTCGGGGTCTGTTTTGCGATAGTGCCAAACCAAACTGTTTTTTTTCTCTTCAATAAAAGTTCCAGGTGTCCTATCAGTAAAGCTTTCTATTACAGGTATAAGATCCTCTTTCCAGTTTTTGAGTTGGGTTTCTTTGACCAGCCATTTTTGATTTTTATGTTTAACAAAATAACCATGTTCGGCCACCAAAGTAATGGGGAGATGACCAAACCATTGGTCGAGGAATTTTTGGTCTCTACCGCTCACTATGGCGAGCTCCGTTTGAGGAAATTCGATCAGTTTTTTTAGCAATTGCATTAAAGATTCATCGGGAGTGGCCAATTCAGGTTTTTCGTTATAGCCTACCAGTGTTCCGTCATAATCCAGGAAAATCATTCTTTTTTCAGCCGATCTAAATTTTTTAACCAGAGACTTTTCAATTTTTTCGTTCACTTTTATGACCGAAGATTCCTCTATGGTGTGATGTTTGGTATTAAGTGCTTTCATGAATTCATTGGCCCAATACTCCACCGAATAGCGCTGAAGTCTTTTTTGCATTGTTTTGTTTCTTTTTTGCTGTTCTTCCAGAGGCATTTGAATGGCATTAAAGAGAGCATCGGCCATTTGATTGAGATCAAAAGGATTGACCAATAAGGATTCATAGAGTTCTTTTGCAGCACCTGCCATTTCACTGAGAATCAAAACACCATCTCCATTGACCCGAGTGGCGATAAATTCCTTGGCAACCAAATTCATACCGTCTCGAACTGGGGTGATCATGGCAATATCAGAGGTCATGTATAGGTCAATCAAATCGTCAAAATTCATTGCCCTGTAGTAATACCAAATGGGGGTCCAGTTGATGGTGGCAAACTTGCCGTTAACCCTCCCAACGATTTCATCGGTCTCTTTTTTAAGTCTTTTGTAATCAGATACACTAGATCTGGAGGGAACGGTGAGCATGACTAAGCGTACTTTTTCCAGGTACTCAGGATATTTAGTTAAAAAAAGCTCGAAAGCTTTGATCCGATTCACCACTCCTTTGGTATAGTCCAAGCGATCAATGGAGAGGATGAGCTTTCCATCGTCAGCCCCTTTTTTGTGCAGTTCCAATTGTTTTTTGAGGTCGGACTTTTCCGCTTTGGACATATGGGCGTGCGTTTGAGCTGCTTGATTGAATTTATTGTAATCAATACCCATGGGGAAGGTATTGACCACTACCTCTCTACCGTATATGTTGACCCGATTGAAGGAGACTTCTTTTCTCAATATGCGCTTGACAGAACTTAGAAAGTGACGTTGGTAGTCATAGGTGTGAAATCCGATCAGGTCGGCCCCAAGCATTCCCTCGAGCAGCGGCTCCCGCCAAGGGAAAATTCTAAAAATTTCAAAAGAGGGGAAGGGGATGTGGAGGAAAAAACCGATGGTTACGTCGGGTCTTACTTCTTTGATCATCTTAGGGCACAGCAACAATTGATAGTCATGAATCCAAATGGTATCGCCCTTTTCTATATTTTTTAAGACACTATCGGCAAATTTCTGATTGACCTCCTGATAGGACTTCCATTGCTCCTTACTAAAGACCGAAATCTCGATAAAGTAATGAAAAAGGGGCCAAAGTGACTTATTAGACAGTCCAAAGTAAAAATTTTCGATTTCCTTACGATTTAACGAAACAGGAAAATAGCCCTCTTTTTTTAGCGATTTTTTTAATGGACCCCATGCCTTTTTATCAATCTCATCGTCATTGATGCCAGGCCACCCCACCCAGAGGGATTTTTGACCCTTATGAACAGAATTCATACCGGTTGCCAAGCCACCACTGGTCGGGGTAAACTCGAAAGAATTATCTAATTTCGTTATTTGTAAAGGAAGTCTGTTGGAGACAATAATATTTTTAGCCATAGCACCCGTAATTCAAAAATCATATTCGAAATTATGCATTTAAAGCAGTTGGAACACCCTGTAGATAACCTTAATTATGGAATTATAGGAAATTGTAAATCATCTGCCCTGATCAATGAGGATTCCTCAATAGATTGGTGTTGTTTGCCTCAATTTGATTCTGCTTCTGTTTTTGCAAAAATATTGGATGAAAAAAAAGGAGGCTTTTTCAAAATAGCCTGTGATGACAGCTATAAAATCACTCAAAGTTATATCGATAAAACTGCGATTTTAACCACGCGGTTTGACAACGGTACAGCGGCTTTTGAAATCATTGATTTCATGCCGCGATATCAAAAAGACAATGGGGTTTACTATGCTCCTCCGGAGATTTCCAGAATCATCAAAAAGATCAGCGGTCAGCCAGAAATTAAGATTTTATACGATCCACGATTGGAGTACGCACAGGGAACAACCAAAAATTACATCAAAGATGATTTCGTCATTAGTATTGTAGATGATAAGCGTTACGACACCCTCTTGCTGTATACTGACATGAACAAGTCGGTGGTTCTTGACGCCCAGCCTTTTATTTTAGATCGAGATTATTTTTTTAAAATATCCTACAACGAAAAGATTCAGCTCCCTTCTATGAAAGAGATGTTGTTTGAGTTTGAAAGAACCAAAGTCTATTGGCTCAATTGGTGCCATAAAACTCCGACATATAATGTGAAATATAATGATCAAATTCTCCGCAGCGCTATGACGCTTAAGTTGCTTACTTTCGAAAAAACGGGAGCGGTATTGGCTGCGGCCACCACCTCTTTGCCCGAAACCATTGGGGAGGTAAGGAACTGGGACTATCGATTTTGCTGGATTCGAGATGCTTCCATGGTCATTAAGGTAATTGCCAAATTGGGACACCTCAAGATCGTTAAAGAATTTATTGAATTTATAATTGACCTAATCCCTGACAAGGATGAGAAATTGCAAATCATGTATGGGATTCGGGGTGAGAAAATGCTTACAGAGAAAACATTGGATCACCTGTCGGGTTATTGCGGTTCAAAACCCGTTAGAATTGGGAATGCCGCCTTCATTCAAAAACAAAACGATATCTACGGTATTTTGATGGATGTGATCCATTTTCAAATTGAAAAATACAGTGATGAGACGGACAAACATGAGGAATTGTGGTCGATAGTTAAATCGATCATTTGGGTGGTAGAAAATAATTGGAGACAAGCGGATAAAGGCATTTGGGAATTCCGCCACGAAGACCGCCACTTTACTTTTTCAAAACTCCTGTGTTGGGTTGCTGTAGATCGCGCTATAAAAATCTCTGAGATCATTCAATCGGGAAAATCTGCCAAAAAATGGGAAGCCCTGCGTACCGAAATCTATGAGGACATTCTTTCTAATGCCTGGAATGATGAGGTTCAAGCGTTTACACAGTCCTACGGGACAACGCATTTGGACGCCTCGGTCTTGTTGATGGAACCCTATGGCTTTATTGACGCAAAAGATCCTAAGTATGTCAATACGGTGAAAGCCATTGAAAAAGAATTGTCCTATGAAGGGTTGTTGTTTCGATACAAAAACGATGATGACTTTGGAACACCCAGTTCCTCCTTTACCGTCTGTACTTTTTGGTTCATCAACAGTCTTTATAAAATTGGAGAGGAGGAAAAATCCAAAGCCATGTTTGACCAATTGCTCTCCTACAGCAATCACCTGGGCTTGTTTAGCGAAGATA
The DNA here is from genome assembly GCA_027621505.1 of Bacteroidota bacterium. Classification (GTDB taxonomy): domain Bacteria; phylum Bacteroidota; class Bacteroidia; order Flavobacteriales; family Flavobacteriaceae; genus UBA8316. Next base: position 10,470 of record JAQCBK010000017.1, read on the forward strand.
TTGACTTTAAAAGCAAGCGGCTTTTGGGTAATTTTCCTCAGGCCTATTCTCATTTGGCTCTGATTGACACTGCATTAAATTTTAAAGACTAGACTTCAAGTATTTTGATAATTGCGATTTAGTCAGTAAATTCGACCAAATTCTTAATGTAACCCCAAAATTATTTCTAATGATGAATACTCGCCTATACTTTACCTTATCTCTAAGAACAATAAATCCCTCTTTTTAAATTATTCAATAAAATCTTATCAGAAATGAAGCCCATCATCAATTTATTGACATTTATTTTAATCTTTCTATTCACAGGAGTTTTCGCACAGAATAGTGAAAACCCATGGCATGTAGGGCTGAGCTTTAATGTTGTGGATGTATATCCTACTGGTGCCAAAGGAAGCGATCCCTTTGCTCCTCAAGGGAAATTGTTTGAAGATGCATTTAATGTTTCTGATCATTGGAATTTTGGAGGTCCCACTATTTCATTGAGTCGCTCCATTTTCAATGGTTTTTCCATTGGGGCACGGGTATCCCTCAACTTGATCAAAAATATAGACGGAGTAGATAACCCAAATTATCCCTATTTCGCTGCTGGAGGTTATTTTAAGCAAACTTTTTTCAACAAGAAAAGATTGAAACCTTTTATTACCCTAGGTTATGGAATTTCTGATATTGATTATACCAATACCAAAAAGATTGAATTATTATCTAAGAATACCTCGAGGAATTTTAATGGAGGATTGGGTTTTGATTTTCGACTGACGCAATTTGCCGGCCTAACTTTGGAGACTACCTTTCTCTCACCCACGGAGAATTTTGGTGTCAAACATTTTCGTCACCAGTTCGGATTTTACTATTCTTTTGGATCTAAAGATTCCGATAAAGATGGTGTTCCCGACGATAAGGACGCTTGTCCTGAAGAACCTGGTTTAAAAGAATACGATGGTTGTCCTGATACCGATGGCGATAAAATTCCCGACATTAAAGATCAATGTCCAGAGGACTTTGGTACTGAAATCATGAACGGTTGCCCTGATATTGACCAGGACGGAATTGCCGACAAAGACGACGAATGTCCAGATCAGCCTGGTGCATTAGCACTAAATGGTTGCCCTGATGCTGACGAAGATGGTGTGGCCGACAAAGACGACGAATGTCCCAATGAGGCAGGTCCAGTTGAAAACAAGGGATGCCCATGGTCTGATACCGATGGCGATGGTGTTTCAGACAATGAAGATGCCTGTCCCGAGGAGGCAGGATCTGCTGAAAACAACGGCTGTCCTGAAATTTCAGTTGAGGTGGTAAAAACCCTCAACGAGATAGCGACGAATATCAATTTTGCTGGTGGATCAGATCGTATTCAAGGTAAGGCGGTTATGGACGCACTGAATGAAATCAAAACACTTTTGGATAACAATCCCAATGGTAATTTAATCATTGAGGGACATACCTCCAGTGATGGAGCGGCCGAAGCCAATCTCATTCTTTCGCAGAAGAGAGCTGCTGCCGTCAAAGCCTACTTGGTCAAATTAGGGGTGAACCCCGATCGATTAAAAACAGAGGGTTACGGCGAGGACAGGCCCATAGCAGATAACGATACGCCTGAAGGAAGAACACTCAACAGGCGGGTACAGTTCCGGACAGATTTTTAGTTTAGACAGAAAGGGGGTTGAAAAACCTCCTTTTTTTTAGCTCAGATTTTTTAACCCAGAAAGGGTAACTTTGGGGTCGTTGGACGAAAAGACATAGCTACCCGCTACCAATACATCTGCACCACATGAAATCAATTGATTTGCATTTTGATCGGTAACGCCACCGTCAATTTCAATCAAAGTCGCCGCATCGGCATTTTCAATGATGGTTTTGAGCTTTCTTACTTTTTGATAGGTAGCTTCAATGAAGCGTTGTCCACCAAAACCTGGATTGACACTCATCAAACAGACCAAATCAATTTCATTGATGATGGGTTCCAATAGTTCTACTGAGGTGTGAGGATTCAATGCGACTCCAGCTTTCATCCCTTTTTCCTTGATGGATTGTAGGGTTCTATGAAGGTGGATAGAAGCTTCGTAGTGAATGGTAAGGATGTCACTGCCCAAATCGGCAAAAGTATCGATATAGCGTTCAGGCTCCACGATCATCAAGTGGACATCCAAAGGCTTTTCTGCATGGGAAGCAATGGACTTCAAAACGGGCATTCCGAAAGAGATATTAGGTACAAAAACTCCATCCATCACGTCGATATGAAACCAATCCGCCTCACTGGCATTGACCATTTTACAGTCGCGTTCTAGGTTTCCGAAATCTGCTGCCAGCAGGGAGGGAGCTATAAGGGTTCCCATGGTTTGATTGATTTTAACCCAAGTATGTTTTCAAAATCTTACTCCGGGAGGTGTGTTTGAGTCTTCTAATGGCCTTTTCCTTGATTTGTCTTACCCTTTCTCGGGTCAAGTCAAAGGTTTCACCAATTTCCTCTAAAGTCATGGCATGCTGGTTGCCCAAACCAAAATAGAGCCTAACCACATCCGCTTCACGAGGGGTGAGGGTCTCCAGAGCCCTTTCAATCTCAGTTCTCAAGGACTCATGTAACAAGGTTTTGTCGGGGTTGGGAGATTCTCCACTGTTGAGGACATCGTAGAGGTTGGATTCTTCTCCTTCTACCAATGGTGCATCCATGGAGACGTGACGGCCAGAGTTTTTTAAGGACTCTTTTACATCGTTGATGGTCATGTCCAATTCTTTGGCAATTTCCTCTGCCGATGGGGCACGTTCATGGGCTTGCTCTAGAAAGGCATAAGTTTTATTGATCTTGTTGATCGAACCGATTTTGTTAAGTGGTAGCCTCACAATTCTCGACTGTTCTGCCAAGGCCTGTAAAATCGACTGCCTGATCCACCATACTGCATAGGAAATAAACTTAAAACCTCTGGTTTCATCAAAACGTTGTGCTGCTTTGATAAGCCCCAAATTCCCTTCATTGATTAAATCAGGAAGGGTTAATCCTTGATTTTGATATTGCTTGGCAACAGAAACAACAAATCGCAGGTTGGCCTTGGTCAATTTCTCTAAGGCTATTTGATCCCCGGCCTTAATCCTTTGCGCCAATTCCACTTCCTCCTCCGCAGTGATCAAATCTACCTTTCCAATTTCTTGAAGGTATTTGTCCAATGAGGCCGTTTCGCGATTGGTTACCTGTTTTGTGATTTTAAGTTGTCTCATGAAATGGTTTGCTTTATATAGTTATACGTTAAAAAACCAAAAATGTTTCATCTTTCGTAAAATTTATTCACGATTGGGATTGTTTTTTCGCTCTGGACGAGGTAACAAAGCTTTTCTGGATACTTTTTGTTTTCTGGTTTTGGGGTCAATTCCAAAATATTTCACGTCGAAAGTATCTCCAAGATTGATTTCATCAGTGACTTTATCTATTCTGTCCCATGATACCTCAGAAATATGGAGTAAAACCTCGTTGCCAGGGACAAATTCTACTACGGCTCCGAAATCTAATATTTTTACAACGGTTACATTGTATATTTCTCCAACGGCAGGTTTAAAAGTGATGTTATTGATTTTCTCAATTGCGGCATCAATTTTTTCTTGATTAACTCCCAAGATTTCTATCACACCCATTTCCCCTTCCTCTTCAATGACAATGGTGGTATCGGTTTCCTTTTGCATCTCTTGAATGACCTTGCCACCAGGTCCTATCACAGCGCCAATAAATTCTCCTGGAATAGTCAAATTGACCATCTTAGGGGCATGTGCTTTTACGCTTTCATTGGGTTGGGCAATGGTGTCGGTAATTTTTTCGAGTATGTGAAGGCGTCCCGCCCTTGCTTGTTGCAGTGCTTTGACCAAAATCTCATACGATAGACCTTTGATCTTGATATCCATTTGACAAGCCGTAATCCCTTCACTGGTTCCAGTGACTTTAAAGTCCATATCACCCAGGTGATCCTCATCTCCTAGGATATCACTGAGTACGGCATATCGATCACCATCTGATATCAATCCCATGGCGATTCCAGAAACCGGTCTTTTGATTTTTATTCCTGCATCCATCAAGGCCATGGTTCCCGAACATACAGTGGCCATAGAACTGGATCCATTGGACTCCAAAACCTCACTTACCACACGGACAGTATAGGGACAATCCTCGGGGATCATTCCTTTTAGTCCTCTTTGTGCCAAGTTTCCATGCCCTACTTCTCTTCTGGAAGTCCCTCTGAGGGGACGGGCTTCGCCAGTACAAAAAGGAGGGAAGTTATAATGAAGGTAGAAACGCTCTTCCCCTTCATAGGAGGGCATATCGATTTGGTTGGCTTCTCTTGAAGTTCCCAAAGTAACGGTTGCAAGTGCTTGGGTTTCTCCACGACTAAAAATCGACGATCCGTGGGTGGAAGGGAGGTAATCTACCTCGCACCATATGGGTCTAATTTCGTCAGTTTTTCTTCCATCCAATCGGACCCCTTCGCTGAGCACCAATTCTCTTACTGCTTCTTTTTGTGCTTTACTGAAGTATTTGCCGATAAGACCATTGAGTTCCTCCAATTCTTCTTCCGAAAAAGTGGATTTGATCTCTTCTTTTAGTTCACTGAATGCCAAACTTCGTTCTGCTTTGCCAGTTCCTTTTTTGGCAATGGCATAGCATTTGTCATAGGCCGCTTGGTGAATTTGTTTTTCAATGGCTTCGTTTTCTTCTTCCTGTTCGTATTCACGAACTTCTTTTTTACCAAAGTCCTCTGCCAATTGTACTTGGGCTTTGATTTGATCTTTGATGGCTTCGTGAGCAAATTTAATGGCTTCCACCATTTCTTCCTCACTACATTCGTCCATCTCACCTTCTACCATCATGACGGAGTCGGCCGAAGCACCCACCACCATATCGATATCTGATTCTTCAAGTTGGGCGCGGCTGGGGTTGATAATTAGTTTTCCATCAAGTCGGGCTACCCTTACCTCAGAGATGGGGCATTCGAATGGAAAATCACTCAATTGAATGGCTGCTGAAGCGGCCAAGCCTGCCAGTGCATCGGGCATGACATCTTTGTCGTGCGACATCAACTGGATCATCACTTGAACTTCGTTGTGGTAGTCTTTTGGGAAAAGGGGTCTTAAAACGCGGTCAACCAGTCGCATAGTCAATATCTCACCGTCGCTGGGTCTTGCTTCCCTCTTGAAAAAACCTCCAGGATATCTTCCCGCTGCGGCAAATTTTTCACGGTAATCCACCGTCAGGGGTAAAAAGTCTACTTGTCCGGATTGGTAGTTGGAGACAACAGTACAAAGTAACATACAGTCTCCCATTCTAACCACTACAGACCCATGAGCTTGTTTGGCTAGTTTTCCCGTTTCTATTGTAATGGTTCTTCCGTCTTCAAGACGAATTTCTTGGGTAAATGTTTTTGGTATCATTTTTTCTAAGTTGGTTGTAAAAAATTTTGTGTTGTGTGTTGCAGCAACCAACGAAAAACTGAATCAGTAAATGGAAATGCTTTTGCAGCAATTGAGATTACTTTCTCAATCCCAATTCTTTGACAATTGCACGATAGCGCTCAATGTCTTTTGCTTTTAAATAATCCAATAGATCACGGCGTTTTCCAACGAGTTTAACCAATGATCGTTCGGTATTAAAATCTTTTTTGTTTTTTTTCAGATGCTTTGAAAGGTGTTCGATTCTGTAAGAAAAGAGTGCGATTTGCCCTTCCGAAGAACCGGTATCTTTCTCGGATTTTCCATGTTTTTTGAAAATCCCTTCTTTAACTTCTTTGTCTAGGTACATGCCAATATTTTTTCAATAATTTTTATGTAAAATGAGTGCAAATATAAGGGTTCTGTAGTAAAATCCAACGATTGGAATGGAATTAATCTCTGATGGGTTGATTGAGTATCAAATCCAAGTATAAATTGATTTTGTATTTGAGTTGTTTTCTATGACAAATAAAGTCAAGAAACCCTTTTTCAAGTAGAAATTCGCTTTTTTGAAAACCCTCTGGGAGTTCTCTTCCAGTAGTATCTTTGACCACCCTAGGACCAGCAAATGCGATTAGGGCTCCTGGCTCACCAATATTGATGTCTCCAAGCATTGCAAAGGAGGCCGTTGTTCCACCAGTGGTGGGATCAGTACAAAGGGAGATGAATGGTAGTTTGGCTTCGGCCAACTCAGATAGTTTGGCAGAGGTTTTGGCCATTTGCATTAATGAATTGGCGGATTCCATCATCCTAGCTCCACCAGATTTAGAAATAATTACCAAGGGTAAATAGTGTTTAATGGCGTAATCTCCTGCTCTGGCAATTTTTTCTCCTACCACAGAACCCATCGATCCTCCGATGAAAGCAAAATCCATACAAGCCACTACCAATTCTTTTCCTTTCGATTTTCCTACGGCTGTTCTTATGGCATCATTCAAACCAGATTTTTTATGAGCTTCTTTTAGACGATCTGCGTATTTTTTTGAATCTTGGAAATTGAGAAAGTCTTTGGATCTCAATTTTTCATCCAATTCTTTAAAATGGTTGTCATCGAATAAAATTTCAAAATATTCTTTACTCCCTATGTGGACATGGTAGTCATCCTCTGGTGAAACATAAAAGTTGGAGGCCAACTCTTGGGTTTCAATGATTTTTCCAGTCGGTGTTTTGTACCACAGCCCTTTAGGAATGTCTTTTTTTTCTTCTGTTTTGGTTTGAATACCTTTTTCACTTCTCTTGAACCAGCTCATGGAGGTGTGGTTTTAATTTAGATAATAATTAACCGAGTGTATTGATATTGTTGAGATCTTTAAACGCTTTTTTCAAACGGGATATGAAAGTTTCTTCCCCCGCCCTCAACCATTTTCTTGGGTCATAATATTTTTTATTTGGAGAATCGGCCCCCTCAGGATTTCCAATTTGTGTTCTTAAATAATCGATGTTATTGGTCATGTAGTCTCTGATTCCCTCAGTAAAAGCAAACTGTAAATCGGTATCAATATTCATTTTGATAACGCCATAGCCTATGGCCTCGGTGATTTCTTCCAAGGTGGAACCTGACCCTCCGTGGAAAACAAAATCTACGGTATTTTCGGCAACGCCGAATTTCTGAGAAATATATTCTTGAGAGTTTTTTAAAATTTTGGGGGTGAGTTTAACATTTCCAGGCTTATAGACGCCGTGTACATTTCCAAAGGCTGCAGCTACAGTAAATCTGGAGCTTACTTTACTCAATTCTTCATAGGCATAAGCAACTTCTTCGGGCTGGGTGTAAAGTTTTGAGATATCAACGTCTGTATTGTCAACGCCATCTTCTTCCCCTCCAGTTACCCCCAATTCGATTTCGAGGGTCATTCCCATTTTGTCCATTCGTGAGAGGTAGGTTTTACAAATTTCTATGTTTTCCTCCAATGGTTCCTCCGAAAGGTCAAGCATGTGAGAGCTGTACAATGGTTTTCCTGTTTGTCTGAAAAAAACTTCTCCAGCGTCCAGCAAACCATCAATCCATGGCAGGAGGTTTTTGGCACAATGATCGGTATGTAAAATTACGGTTGCTCCATAATGTTTGGCCAGTTCGTGAACGTGTTTGGCACCGGAGATTCCCCCCGCTATGGCTGCTTTTTGATTTTCATTGGACAAACCTTTTCCGGCCATAAACTGTGATCCCCCATTGGAGAACTGGATGATGACAGGGCTGTTCAACTCAGCGGCAGTTTCTATCACTGCATTAATTGAATTACTTCCCACAACATTGACAGCGGGAAGGGCAAAAGAATTTAATTTAGCGAATTGAAATAGCTCTTGTACTTGACTGCCTGTCAGTACACCTTTAGTAAAATTATGATTCATTAATTTTGGTTTACAAAACAAAAGTATCAAACTTTTTGGGTTTAAAATGGATAATTTATACCAATATTAAATACAGCATCTTTGATGGCATAGTTGGTTTGCCATCGGGAGGACAATGGCAGTGAAGGATTGTAGGTTTTGAAACCTGTATCCAGACGAAAAACAAAAAAGTCGAGATCATATCTCAAGCCAAAACCCGTTCCAATTGCTATTTCATTGAGATCTTGGAACCCATCAAAACGATATTTGGGATCACTCACATTATCCAATACATTCCAAATGTTTCCTGCATCGACGAAGAGGGCTCCTTTGATTTTTCCAACCACTGGAAAACGATACTCCAAATTGAAAGTGAGTTTGAAGTTGGCTTCATTAAACTCATTGAGGTTGACACTACTCCCAGGTCCCAACCGATAAGCCCGCCATCCACGGTTGTCATTTGATCCTCCTGAAAAATAGGATCTGGTGAAGGGGATACTGTTTGCATTTCCAAAGGGAATTGCAATTCCACCAAAAGCCCTCATGGCCAAAATGGTCTCCGAAGACAATTGCCAATGCTTAATGTAATTGATTTCTGTCTTAACATATTGTGAGGGCGTTACCCCAGCAATTTCGTATTGGTTGTTCTCGTTTTTTTGAGCATTCGTGGTCTTGATAATTTCGTTTAACATAGTACCGATCAGACCGAGCTTCCATTGCAGTTGAAAAAAAGATTCATCCAATATGTTTTGTTGAGAATTGTATCCTATTGCAATGGATGAGCCAAAAATCAGGTTGTTGGTTGTAAGTCGTGTTTGTCTTTCTTTGATCAAGTTGACGTCTTGATATTCGCTGTTTTGATCATTTAGAGTGGTTTGATTATTGATTACCTCAGCGATGAAATTATTTGCTCCTTCGGGAATTTTCAGGTTGTTCTCTGCATTTAAATTATCGATATTGGTATTGTACCTGCTAGCAATCTCATTGAGCTTCTCATAAGAATTTCGATAAACATTAAAATAGTTATTGATGTTTTGGTTATTGATGAACTCCAAGTCAATGATTTTAAGGTTAATTTTAGCCAATGCATTGGGTTGCCAGTTCAATTGATAGCCGAGACCAAAGTATTGTTTGTCCAACCCGATGTTTTGTTGAAGGGTGGCACTAAAAGAAACATCGGTAGAGGGGTTTGAAGTTTTAGGAATGATGCGATCAAAATTAATGGGAAAAAAGATCCTAGGGAATCTGAATTTAATGTCGGCTCCTAATTCGTAGAGATTGAAAAGTTGTTGATCAATTGAAGCAATATCACTGGAAGAACCCAAGGTGTTTTTTACTGCAACTTCAAGGATTTCTGCCCCTCTAAAAATATTTCTGATGCCAAAAGAGCTCCCGATCGAAAAACCAAAATCTTGAATGTTGGAATGGGAGAGGTCCAAATCAAAACCCACAGAAAAACGTTCCTTGGGGTTTAAAAATATGTTGGCGACCAAATCGGGGTCTTTTTTATTGAGCAAGCCATAGGTGATACTGGGATATTTAAAATTTCTCAGGTTGGCAATGTACCGATAGGTCTGGGTTCGCTCCAAATCGCTGTATGGTTTTCCTTTTTGAATCAAGATAACTTCCTCCAGGGCTTTGGGCTTGTATTTCAATTTCCCCTTGAAATAAAAGGTGTAATCTTTATAACTGAGACTATCGGTAAAACTGTTCAGCTGTCCTAACTGCCCGGGTGTATCAACATATATATTGATTTTGGAAACCGGATGGATAAGGTAGGGTATAGTTCTTAGTGTGTCGTTTTGTCTTTTTTGAAGATTGGAGATTTCTACAGCCACAGGAATTTTTGTATCCACCCCGCTGCTGTCAATTGCAGCTTGGTATTGTATGCTGTTTTGCTGAAAATTATAGACACCGTTGTTCCTGAAATAATTGATGATCCTGGTTCGCTCTGCCTCAAATTGATCAATTTCAAAAGGATCACCTTTTTTGATTATACTTTCACTTTTTGAAATTTCATAAAGAGAATCCAAAGCAGGAGAACTGATCTTTTTACTGATAGAATCAATGGTATATTGCGCTCCAGTTTCGATTGCGTATTCTACGCTTGCTTTGCTGTTTTCACTGAGTCTGTTTTTTGCTCTTACTTGGGTATCAAAATAACCTTGATTTTTATAATACTGTTTCAATCGACCAATGCTTTTTTGGGTTGAGGTGCTGTCCAAAAAAACTGGAGCCTCCCCATTTTCCTTAAGCCAACGGTTAAAGCCAGAGTTGTATTTAACCAATTCTTTGACTTGTTTTGGAGATAGCCACTGATCCAGCCGTCTTTTTCTATTGGGTTTTTTATAGAGCCAGTTGTTGAATACAGAATCGGGATTGGATCCTGCTAAGTGGTAAAGGTTTCTTTTGAATGGAATCCCCAGTATTTTGGAGTTGGGCTGATCTACCAGTAGGAATCTGACAGGATCGTTGATCAATTCTTGGTTGTTTTTTAGAATGACATTCTTTTCCAGCAAGTATTTTTCCCCTGCAATTTTTTTTGCACTACTACACCCAATCATAAATAATCCCATGAGAAAGATTATCGCTAATTTTATTGCTGAAAAATGAGTCATGCGTAGAAAATTCGTTAAAATTAAGCTTTTTGGATGTTAAGCAAAAATCAACAAAAACATATCCGTCAGTTATCTAAGAAAAAATACAGACAAGAGACCGGTCTGTTCGTTGCTGAGGGGGAAAAAACAGTATTTGATTTATTGGATGCAGGTTGGAAGACGGATAAGATCTATGCGACCAAATGTTTCAAAAATATTCCATACACAAAGGTGGATGTAGTTGAGATGGGTAAAATTACTCATTTGTCGACGCCCAGTCCGTTGTTGGCGGTTTTCCACATTCCAAAATACACCTCCGATCTTTGGACTAGAGGGGGATTTTCCCTTGCCTTGGATGGCGTGTCAGATCCGGGAAATCTTGGAACGATCATACGATTGTGTGATTGGTTTGGCGTCAAAAATATTTTTTGTAGTCCCAATACTGTGGATTGTTACAATCCCAAAGTGATTCAATCCACAATGGGATCCATCGCTAGGGTGACTTGCCAATATACCGACCTGCATCAATTGGTGGAGCATTTTGGGGGAGAAATCTTTGCGGCTACCTTGGATGGCATATCGCACTACGGGCAATCTTTTCCAACCAATGGTCTCTTGATCATGGGAAGTGAATCCCATGGAATAGACGGTGATTTATTAAAAAAAATAAAAAATCACCTTACCATAGAAGGTCATTTCAATGGCCTTAAAGCGGAGAGTCTAAATGTAGGGACTGCTACTGCCATATTATTGAGTGAAATTTTTCGACCTGTATAAACATTACTCAAACGTAAGGTTGATGGCAAAACCCCTGCTGACCATCTTGGTGATGGGTCCCGTCCATGGACTGGGTCCAGAATTATTAGGGTTGTCAGGGATGAGTTCGTTTTGCATGGAGAAAATTCCACGAATGGAGGGGGAAAACTTAAAATAAAACAGATAGAAATCGAAGCCCAATCCTATTTCATAATTTAAATTTTGGGGTTCTGTTCTAAAAACATTACTGAAGTTGTCGTCAATGTTTTTGTAATTACTCGATAAGTTAAAATCTGTGGAAATACCCCCCAAAATAAAGGGCCTGAAGTTGTTGATTCTAGCGGCACTCAATTTGATAATCAACGGTAGATGAATGTAGGTCGATTTTACTTCTCTCATCCGATCCGTTTCATTGGTAAATTGTTTATTTTCTGGATACATAAGATCTCTTTTGGAGTAATACAGACCGGGTTCTATCCTGACATTGATGAATTTATTGACCCTTATGTCTCCAATCAATCCTACATTAAAACCGATCGTGGGGGTTACCGCTATGTCATCAGCTTGTTTTTGATAATATTCCTTTTTATACAAAAATTTAAAATCATAGGAGTTGACCCCCACAAAGTATCCATAATGAAGAAAACGATCGTCAAAGTTGGGGAGGTTGATAATGGTTTCCCTCACATGAGGATATTGAGCACGAATCGTTTGACTCCCCATATAAAAAAGTAGGGCGGTAAAAACAAGTGTTTTATATTGTCGGTTTATTTGCACGATAAATAGAAGCTACTCCCAAGGTTTGCGGAATGTCCTCTACTGCTATAAACCCATTTTTTTCTAAAATATTGTTGAAAGCTTTCCCATGAGGAAAAGTGCGAGCAGATTCAGACAGGTATTGGTAGGCGCTGCGGTCTTTTGAAAAGACTTTCCCCATCATTGGCATGATTTTTTGGGTGTAAAAAAGATAGCATTGACGGAGTAGGAAGTTTCTTGGTACCGCAGTTTCCAGAATGACCAAATCCCCTCCTGGACGGAGTACCCTGTAGATCTCCGATAGTCCTTGATCCAAGTTTTCAAAATTTCTTACTCCAAAAGCTACAGTTACCGCATCAAAATAATCATTGGGGAAAGCCATATTTTCACTGTCGCCGATCACCATTTTTATTTTATGATCCCGTTCACTTTTTTTTACCTTTTGCCTTCCGATTTCCAACATCCCCTCGGAAATATCAATGCCCACAATTTCGGAGGCTCCAGTTTGAACAAGCGCCAATGCCAAGTCCCCTGTTCCTGAAGCCACATCTAATATCTTTTCGGGCTTTTTTGCCATCAGTATTTCTACTACATTTTTCCTCCATTTTATATCGATACCTCCCGAAATGACACGATTCATAAAATCGTAGCGGCGAGAGATTCCGTTGAACATCTGGCGGACTTGTGTTTTCTTGGAATCCTCTTTTTCCTGGTAGGGAACCACTTGTTTTTTATGCATGTGCAAAGATATAACAAATGGTTTCCACTATCATTTCGAGGAATTAAAAAAGGGAGCCCAATGGTTTTATTATATTTGTACTAAGTTTTCGAACTTGCAACATGAAAATAATCATCGCAGGAGCAGGAGAAGTGGGATTCCATTTGGCAAAACTGCTCTCCTATGAGTCCCTTGATATTACGCTGATCGACACTGATCGAGATCGGCTGAATTATGCTGAAGGGCACTTGGACATCAAAACCTTGAGGGGCAATGCATCCTCCTTGGGGATTTTAAAAGAGTCCGGTACTGCAGGTTCGGACTTATTCATTGCGGTGACTGCATGGGAGTCGGTGAATATTACCATTTGTGCCTTGGCCAAACAATTGGGGGCCAAAAGAACCATAGCGCGTATTTCCAATACAGAGTTTACCCATACGGATGAATCTATCAGTTTTCAGGACATAGGAGTGGATGAACTGATTTCACCAGAAGAACTGGCTGCTGAAGAAATTCAGCAATTACTGGATCAATCCGCTTTTACCAATAGCTATGAATTTGAGGAAGGGGCCTTAACCATGATAGGAACCCAACTGGGGGCAGAGGTTCAATTTGTAGGAAAAACGGTAAAAGAGGCGGCCTCTGTGTTTCCAGATGTCCACTTTATGCCCATTGCGGTGCAACGCAAAGGCACACAGTTTACCCTTATTCCGAGGGGCGATACCCTATTTGAATCAGGCGATACCGTTTTTTTTATAACGATAGCCGAAGGAGTAGAGGAAATACAAAAACTTTCTGGTAAGAGCAATAAACCCATCAAAAATGTGATGATTCTGGGTGGAAGTAAAATAGGCATCAATACAGCTCGGGAACTTTGTGAAAAAAAATTCAGGGTCATATTATTGGAGCAAAACAAACTTAAAGCCATGGAAATATCAGAGGATTTGCCCGATTTGATGGTTATTCATGGGGACGGAAGAAGCTCTGAACTTTTGGAGGAAGAGTCTATTGAATCCATGGACGCATTTATCTCTGTTACTGAGAATTCTGAAACCAATATCATGTCTTGTTTGATGGCGAGCTCAAAGGGGGTAGAAAAAACCATTGCGCTTGTAGAGAACATGGATTATTTTCACCTTTCTCAAGCCATTGGTATCGATACGCTAATCAATAAAAAATTACTTACCGCCAATACCATATTCCGTTACATCAGAAGGGGAGAGGTGGTGGATATGACTACCCTAAATAATCTCAATGCGGAGATTTTGGAATTTGTTGTGAAACCGGATTCCAAAGTCGCTCATCGCAAAATTAAAGACCTGGATTTTCCTCGCATGGCAAATATTGGAGGGGTGATCCGTGAAGGAAAAGGGGTCATTGCCCTTGGAAATTTCACCATAATGCCGGGTGACCGCGTGGTGGTTTGCGCCTTGCCACGTGCGATCAAACGGGTTGAAAGTTTGTTTTTATAGCTTTTTAAATGCCCAGATTTAATTTTAAAGTCATTCTGCACATCATAGGGGTATTATTACTTTTCAATGGTGGACTAATGCTTTTGGCAGCATTGGTGAGTTGGTTGATGAAAGACGGGGTAACTTTTGAGATCACGCTATCCTCCTTCCTGGTCATGATCTTGGGGGGATCCATGATGTTGGTTTCGAGAAATCATGAGGCTCAAATCCAAAAAAGAGAGGGTTATTTGATTGTAACCATGGGCTGGGTATTGATGACCATAACGGGTATGACTCCCTACTTTTTGACCCATTCGATTGAGGGATTGCCTTCTGTTTTTTTTGAAACCATGTCTGGCTATACAGCAACGGGTTCCACGATATTGACCGATATAGAATCCCTACCAGCGGGAATCCTCTTTTGGCGGAGTATGACCAATTGGATTGGGGGTATGGGAATCATTGTTTTGGCCATTGCCATACTACCACTTTTGGGTATCGGAGGAATGCAGCTCTTTACTGCAGAGGCCCCAGGTCCTAACAGTGACAAATTGCACCCCAGAATTACTGATACTGCCAAAAGACTTTGGTTGATCTATGTTTCTTTCACCTTTATTGAAACTTTATTACTGACGGTGGCCGGGATGTCTTTATTCGATGCGGTCAACCATGCGATGAGTACGATGTCCTCTGGCGGTTTTTCTACCAAAAATGCTAGTTTAGCCCATTGGAATCACCTCCCATGGATTCATTATATAATCATTGTGTTTATGTTTTTGGCGGGATCCAATTTTGTACTGAGTTATTTTGCATTAACCGGTCAGTTTCAAAAGATTCTCAAAGACAATGAATTTTTTACTTTTGCCAACTTTATTTTTGTTTTCTCGATCATCGTGTTTATTGTTTTATTCACACAAGTGGATCTTGCCAATGATCCGTTTGAACATCCCGAAGTTTGGGGAAAGGCAGAAAGTAGTCTGAGGCATGCTTTTTTTCAGGTTTTGGCCATTGTCACGACTACCGGATTTGTAACTGCTGATTATACTGCGTGGACGCCTTTTATGACCATCTTCTTTTTTGGATTGATGTTTTTGGGGGGTTCTGCGGGAAGTACCTCCGGAGGGATTAAAGTGGTGCGACATTTACTGATGATCAAAAGTGGATTTCTAGAGTTTAAAAAAGCTTTGCATCCCAATGCGATCATCCCCACCCGTTATAACGGAAAGGTGGTGGATCGTGAAATTATAGGAAATATCCTTGGCTTCTTTATCCTCTATATGATCTCATTTATCATTGGAAGTTTGGTTTTTGGATTGATGGGATTGGATTTCGAAAATGCAATTGGAGTGGCGGCATCTGCTTTGGGAAATGTCGGCCCTGCCATTGGAGATTTCGGTCCGACGGGTAATTACAGCCAATTGCCTTCTTTGGGTAAATATTGGTCTTCCTTTTTAATGTTGCTGGGTCGTTTGGAGTTGTTTACGGTTTTGATCCTATTTACTCCATTCTTTTGGAAAAAAAATTAATATCCGTACTTGTCTTTCCACCTCGATTTTAGAAACTTCCGAATTTGATTTTCTTTGGCATTTTCACCCGGCTCATAAAATCGGTATCCTGCTAATTCCTTTGGCAAGAACTCCATCTCCACAAAACTATTTTCATGGTGGTGGGCGTATTGATAATCTTTGCCGTGATCCAATGCCTTCATCAGTTGAGTAGGGGCATTTCTTAGTGGGAGGGGAACACTCAGGTCTCCAGTGGCTCTGACCATATCTTGAGCTTTGTTAATAGCATTGTAGGCCGCGTTGCTCTTTTCGGAGGTAGCCAAGTAAAGTGCACATTGACTCAACGGAATCCTTGCCTCTGGGAATCCCAATGCATTGACCGCCTGAAAAGTGCTGTTGGCCAAAACCAAAGCTGTGGGGTTGGCATTGCCTATGTCTTCTGCCGCAAGAATCAACATCCTCCTGGCAATAAATTTCACTTCCTCTCCTCCCTCAATCATTCGGGCCAGCCAATAAACGGCAGCATTCGGGTCACTCCCACGGATGGATTTGATAAAGGCAGATATGATGTCGTAGTGCAAATCTCCATTTTTATCAAACTGCGCCATTTGGGTTTGTACTTTTTCCAAGACCATGGTATTGTCGATCTTAATGGGTTCCGAACAGCTATTGACGACCAATTCAAGTGCTGAAAGTAATTTTCGGGCATCCCCGCCGGAGATTTTTAGAAGGGCGTCATCTTCCAGAATTTCAATTTTTTTGTTTTTTAGTTCAATGTCATGCTCTAAGGCATTGGAAATTAATTGTTGCAAAGCTTTCCGATCCAAAGGGTTGAGGACATATACTTGACATCTGGACAATAGGGCATTGATCACTTCAAAGCTTGGGTTTTCTGTAGTAGCACCAATCAAGGTAATGCTCCCTTTTTCTACTGCTCCGAGGAGTGAATCTTGTTGTGATTTACTGAACCTGTGGATTTCGTCTATAAAAAGCAGGGGGCTTTTTTTTGAAAATAAACCTCCATTTTGTTCCGCTTTTGTAAGTATTTCTCTGACTTCCTTTACACCGGAGTTGATCGCAGAAAGTTGATAAAAGGGCCTTTCCTTTTGCAATGCGAGAAGTCGGGCTAGGGTGGTTTTTCCAGTTCCAGGTGGTCCCCACAATATCATCGATGGAAGGTTTCCGCTTTTGACGATGGGAGTTAATCCTCCCTCTAGACCGATCAGGTGCTCTTGTCCTACATATTGATCCAAACTTTTAGGACGCATTCTTTCAGCAAGAGGAGGGGTAATCATATTACCAATAGTTAACAATAATTTTGTTGTCTCTGCACTTCATAGAGTATTACACCACAAGCAACGCTAACATTGAGGGATTCCATTTGGTCGCTCATGGGTAGTTTTACAGTATCGTCAGTTATTTTAAGAAGCCCTTTATGGATTCCTTTGTCCTCTGACCCCATGATAAGAGCCAAGGAACCATTAAAATTGTATTCATATGCAGTCTTTTCAGCTTTTTCGCTGACGGCTATGGTTTTAATATCATGGGTTTGAAATAAAAAAAGAGCATCTTTAAGGTGGTTTACCTTAACCAAAGGAACCGAAAAAATACCTCCAGCCGAAGTCTTTACGGTATCGGCATTGACAGGGGCAGAACCGGTTTGTGGCAATACGATTCCACATACTCCAACTGCGGCGGCTGTTCTGATTATGGCACCTAAGTTTCGTGTATCGGTGATCCCATCCAAAAGAAGATAAACAGCTTTTTTATCCGTATTGAGTTCTATTAAATCTTCTAATGATACAAAATTGATTGGGGCAATTCGGGCAACTGCACCCTGATGATTTTGATGGGAAAACCTCTCCAACCGCTCTACAGGAACATAGCTATAGGAAATTCCTTTCTCATGAATCTTTTGTTCCAAATGCTTGAATAAAGGGCCTTGTTGTCCCTTTAATAGCCATATTTTATCTATGGTTTTTTCCTGAACAATGGCTTCCATAATTGCACGAATACCATAAATTTCTTGAGCTGTTTTCATCCACGCAATTTATAAATTACTTGGATCAAATGCCTTAGGATAAAAGATAAAAAAACCCGTTTTAAAGAAAACGGGTTTTTTTGGATGATGTTAATTATAAATTATCTGTTGCTATTTACACTGTCGTCGATATTCTCGTTGGCATCGATTTCGACTTGAGGTATTTTTAAGAAGAATTTTTTATCATCGGCAGTAAGACTCGCAGGGTCTTTTACTCTGTGATTTCCAGTTCTTGTAATCCCTCTTCTCAGCCTTTTGGCATCAAACCATTCCACACCGATTTCTCCATACAGTTCTTTACGTCTTTCGACAAGAATTTCTTCAATCAGTGCATTACCTGTATTTCCTGAAGCTACAGCATTCGGATCCCTATCGCTTTGGAGTTCGTAAAGTAGATTGGCAGCTGCTGTATCATTACCCAATCGCGCTTTTGCTTCTGCTTCGATTAATAACATTTCAGCAGACCTCATGATTGGAATATCTGAGGTGAAAGAAAAAGTAAATTTCGAAGATGCTCTGGCATAATATACAGGTGAATCTCCTACGCCGTATATATCAAAAAATGTATTTCTAACATCAGTTTCACTGAATAGGTTTACAAAATCAGTATTCCAAAATGCTAGACCATAGCCATCATTTACATTGTCGGTAAATGCATGAGGAGCAATGTAGTAATAATTTGACTGATCACTGGTTTGTGGCATGGCCCACATCCATTCGGAAGAAGACATGTCATCAAAACCATTCCCATATTCAGCAGCATTTAGTGAATATCCATTTTGAGCATTTGCAGCAGCAGTTTCAGCTCCTGACCAGTTGTCCATCGTTTGATATACTCTAGCCAATATACCATTGGCTACACTTTTGTCAACATAAGACTTGTTGATTCTGGTTTCGGGAGTCAATGCTACCGCTTGAGTCAGGTCGGCTACTATAAAATCATAGAGCTCTTTCATGGTTGACATTGGTTTTCCTTCTTTTGCTGGCTCGTCATATATGGGAGGAGCAGGTAAAGTAGGGTCGTAATTAAAGGCATGCTGAAACTCTAAAGCCAACTGAAAATAATGGAATGCCCTCATCGCATATGCTTGACCTAATGATTCATCGGCATCTTTTTGGGAGAGAGACTTACTTTCTTTTACCCCTTTGATAAAAATGTTTAGCTGGTTGATCATGTAATATGGGTATTCCCAAGAAAATTTTGTTCTTCTGTAAGTGGGTTCTCTGTTGTCATTTGCATAGTCAAATAAATACCACATTTGACCCAATACAAGATCATTTCCTTTGTTCACTCTTGCAAAATACATAGAGTATAATCCTCCACTATCGACTGAGGTGAATTGGCTCCTACTCCTTCTTAGTATCCCAGACATGAATGCATCAGCTCCGTCTCTGGAATTAAAAATAACTTCTGAATTTACAGTAGAAGTTGGTTTTGGTTCGTTTAAGTAATCTTTATCACAACTGCTAAGGAGTGAAATAAAGACAAGTGTTAATATAATTTTTTTCATGGTATATGTTTTTTAAAATTGTAGATTCACTCCTAGTGCATATGTTTTCATTTGGTGTGATCGACTGCTGGTTGTACCCGAGAAGTTTTGTTCAGGATCAATACCCTTGTGAGATTGATAGGTAAAAATATTATCTCCTTGGAAAAATATCCTAAGTCCTTTCATCTTGAATTTTTCAATTATATTACTATCGAAATTGTAACCAAAATTCAAACCTCTCAATCTGATATAGTCATTTTCAAATAAAAACCTTGTGGAGGTTGCATTGAAGTCATTGTTGGCATTCAAAAAAAGTGGAACATCTGTATTATCACCTGGTTTTTGCCAACGATTAACCAAATCTACGTGACCTTGTCTGCCTGGGGATTCAAAACCAGACATTAAACTGGCATAAGTAGAATCATATACATATGATCCAAAACTAAAATTGAACAATGCGTTTAAGTCAAAATTCTTATAGCTAATATTTGCATTGAATCCGCCTATTATGTCTGGTAAAGAAGATTTGTCTACATAATATCTGGTAGCTTCAGAATATTCTTTTGTAGTTTCTTTTTCACCAGTTGGATCTCCATTGTCATTTAAAATGTCCTTATACCACATTTGGTAACCGTCGTTTTGATCTACCCCGGCAGATTCTTGAATAAAAAACTCATAGAGTGATTTCCCAACCATCCATTTTTTTGTACCGCTAATGAATTCCTCTTGTGTAAGCTCGGTGATTTCATTCTTATCCATAGAGAAATTAATTCCAAGGTTAACACTTAGATCTTGTTTTTTAACTACTTGAGAGTTAAAAGTGAATTCAACACCATAGTTTTTTAAAGAACCTACATTGGTTTTAATAGACTCATTTCCTGTAGAAATAGCCAAAGGCTTGTCATAAATCAAGTCGATAGATTTTTTGTTGTAAAATTCTATACTACCACTGATGAGGTTGTCAAATATTGAAAATTCAGCTCCGTAGTTGAGTAAAGAAGTTTTTTCCCATGAAAGTAGAGGGTCAACAAAACTACCCGAAAGTACTCCTGTATTGTCAAGTTGGTTCCAGCCGGTATTAAAAGCCTGTAGGTAAGGGAAGAACCCAATACCCCGGTTGTTCCCCAACTCACCATAAGAAACTTTTAATTTTAAATAATCAAAAACTCCTTGATTTTGCATGAAACTTTCATCTGAAACAATCCAAGAGCTTCCCGCAGAGAAAAAGTTACCCCAACGAGTATCTTCAGAAAATTTGGTAGAACCATCTCTTCTAAAAGAACCTTCTACAAAATATTTTTGATCGTAATTATAACTCAATCTTGAAATAGCACTCAAAATTCGTTCTTCTGAAATAGCTCCGGATACAGATTCAGGCACTGTGCTTCCATTTAGAACTTTAACATTAGGTAAAAATCCAGTTCCTTGGGCTCCTAATGAATTCACATTTAATTTATAAGATTCAAATATGGCATCCACGCTAATATTGTGAGACCCAAATGAATCATTATAATTTAAATTTTGAATTAAGTTGAGGGTAGAAGTGAAATCTCTATCCTGAGATACTCTTCCTCCAACATTTGCAGCATAACCATATTGATTGTGAGCGTATGAAAAATTATCAAAAGTGTATCTTTCGAAATATACGTTTGATTTGAAGCTCAGGTTTTCCAATAAGTCAACTTCAATATAACCATTTATTGAGGCCAAATCTCTTGTACTAATATCATTGTAGTAGTAAATTGCTCCTAAAGCATTTTCGTTAGAAAGTGCAGGTCGAGATCCATTCACTAATTGAGTGGTATTGTTTCCGTAATCATAAATTAAATTGCCCGAATTATCAAGCCTAACGTAGCCATCAGAATCCCTTTTGTATAAAGGATAATAATTAGGAATAGTATAGATCCACTGAATGGCACTCTGATAAGAACTTCCAGATTGATCGGGCGTATTTTGTTTTGAGCTAGTATAGGACATGTTTAATCCTGCCTTGATGAAATCATTCGCTTTGGTGTCTACTCTCAATCGAGTGGCGAACCTTTCGAAAAAAGTAGTTTTAACCTGGCCCTCTTCGTTGAGATAATTGGAGCTAAAAAAGTAAGTTGTTTTCTCATTTCCTCCAGACAAAGAAATTCCATGTTGTTTTTTCAAGGCACTGCTTCTCAAAACAGCATCTTTCCAGTCGGTATTCCATTTAGCATTTCCAACTAAATTCCCATCGTTGTCAACGGGTTCTGGAACCCCATAAGGGTTATAACCTAAATCTGAAGTCAAAAAACTACTCGCCTTTATAGCAGCATCAGTGGGGGATAAATTATTTTCATACTGTTCATTGTTTCTATAAGCTTCCCAAAAATATCTGGTGTAGTCATCAATTCCGAGAAGTTCGTGCATGGGAGTTGCCATCGAAGAACTTCCGTATGTACTACTAATGGTAATTTGTGATTCACCATTATAAGATCCTTTTTTTGTATTTACTATTATAACACCATTTGCTCCTCTAGCACCGTACAAAGCTGTAGATGATGCGTCTTTGAGAACAGAAATAGACTCTACCTGTTCTTGGGCGATGCTATTCAGGTTTCCATTAAAGGGAGCGCCATCCACAATAATTAAAGGAGAAGCGTCTGCATTGATGGAGCCGATACCTCTAATTCTAATCGTTGGGTTGGTACCCGGGACCCCACCAGTATTAACGATGCTAACTCCAGGAACACTTCCTTGAATGGCTTGAGTAATTGTGGTAGCAGGTTGCGATTGAATTTGACTATCAGAAATCACAGCGATTGAACCCACAATGGATTGTTTGGTTTGAGTACCATAAGCGACTACAACGACCTCGTCCAACTCATTGTTTGGAGAAAGACTCACATTAATTTGATTTTGCCCCGCTACTTTGATCAATTGGCTTTTATAACCAACGTAGCTAAATTCTAAGTTGGAATCTTGTCCGACGTTAATGTTGAAATTTCCATCAAAATCTGAGGAAACCCTATTTTGAGTTCCTAACTCAATTACTTTAGCTCCAGGCAGAGGAACACCATT
>JAQCBK010000018.1 GCA_027621505.1 Bacteroidota bacterium
AGCTCAGTTGGTAGAGCACTGGTCTCCAAAACCAGGTGTCGGGAGTTCGAGCCTCTCAACCCGTGCAAATAGAAAAAGGTAGAATGTCAGTCATTATCAATTACATTAAAGATTCATTTGAAGAATTGAGAAACAACGTATCGTGGACTCCTCGTATGGAGCTTCAACGACTGGTTGTTATTGTTTTGGTCTTTTCTGTCCTTTTTTCGCTGGCCATTTGGGGAGCCGATACCGTGCTCTCAGAAGTAGTTGGTTTTTATTTTCAATTGATTAAGGGATAATCATGGCAGAAGTCGCAACAAAAAATTGGTATGTTATCAGAGCAGTAAGTGGACAGGAAGCCAAGATCAAGGACTACGTCATGACTGAAATTACTCGTCTTGGACATGCCGATCAGGTCGAGGACATTTTGGTGCCCATGGAGAAAGTTGTTCAAATCCGCAACGGAAAAAAAATCAACAAAGAAAAAGTTTATTTCCCCGGATACATCATGATTAAAGCCAATTTGACTGGTGAAATTCCCCACATTATCAAGTCGGTTACCAACGTTATTGGTTTTTTAGGAGAAACCAAAGGTGGAGAACCTGTTCCGTTAAGAACAGCTGAGGTCAACAGAATGTTAGGTAAAGTAGACGAGTTGACGATGACCACCGATCACATTGCTATTCCTTTCAGTAGAGGGGAAAACGTTAAGGTAATCGATGGCCCTTTCAATGGCTTCAACGGTAGCATTGAAAAGGTAAACGAGGAAAAAAGAAAACTCGAGGTAATGGTGAAGATTTTTGGTAGAAAGACCCCTTTGGAGTTGAGTTATATGCAGGTAGAAAAATTATAAATGTTACATATATATGAAGTTTTAGCTTCCACTTAAAACTTCTCTAACGTTAATGAATTAAAATGGCAAAAGAAATAGGAAAAGTTCTTAAACTTCAAGTTCGGGGAGGTGCTGCGAATCCGTCGCCACCGGTTGGACCCGCGCTAGGTGCCGCAGGAGTTAACATCATGGAGTTCTGCAAGCAGTTCAATGCAAGAACCCAAGATAAGCCAGGTAAAGTATTACCGGTGGTAATTTCTGTATACAAAGACAAATCTTTTGAATTTGTAATCAAGACACCTCCGGCGGCCGTTCAATTGATGGAAGCAGCCAAAGCTAAAAAAGGTTCCGGCGAACCCAACAGAAACAAAGTAGCCTCGGTTACTTGGGATCAAGTAAAAACCATTGCTGAAGACAAGATGCAAGATTTAAATGCATTTACTATCGAATCGGCAATGAAAATGGTAGCCGGTACTGCCCGTTCGATGGGATTCACAGTAAAAGGAGAATTCCCATCCAACTCTTAATCAAATTAGTTATGGCAAGATTATCAAAAAAACAAAAAG
Organism: Bacteroidota bacterium; assembly: GCA_027621505.1. Taxonomy (GTDB): domain Bacteria; phylum Bacteroidota; class Bacteroidia; order Flavobacteriales; family Flavobacteriaceae; genus UBA8316. The sequence goes on from JAQCBK010000018.1 coordinate 1,381, forward strand.
AAGCCAGAGCAAAGTTGGATAGTAATTCCCTTTACTCTCTTGCGGCTGCCTCTTCCTTAGTGAAAGAAGTAACCACTACTAAATTTGATGCCTCTGTAGATTTGGCCGTTCGTTTGGGTGTTGATCCAAAGAAAGCCAATCAAATGGTACGTGGCGTAGTGAGTCTTCCTCACGGTACTGGTAAAGTCCTCTGTGTTTTAGCATTGGTAACCCCTGACAAGGAAGCAGAAGCCCAAGAGGCTGGTGCTGATTATGTTGGGTTGGATGAATACCTTCAAAAAATCAAAGATGGTTGGACAGATGTCGATGTTATTGTAACCATGCCCAGTGTGATGGGTAAATTGGGCCCACTAGGTCGGGTATTAGGACCAAGAGGTTTAATGCCCAATCCCAAAACAGGGACAGTTACCATGGATATCAAAAAAGCCGTTACTGACGTCAAGGGAGGAAAGATTGATTTTAAAGTGGACAAAACAGGAATCGTTCATGCTTCTATTGGAAAAGTTTCTTTCGAACCCAAAAAGATCGAAGAGAACGCCAATGAGTTGCTAAGAACCATTCAAAAGTTGAAACCCACCACCATCAAAGGAACATATATTAAGAGCATTTCTATGTCCAGTACCATGAGTCCTGGAATTGGCATTGAAACTAAATTGGCTTAGCCTTAAAATTTAAGGAATGACAAGAGAACAAAAAGCACAAGAAATTCAAGTTCTAACTGAGGAATTGTCCTCAGCCAAGAACCTTTACTTGACCGATATTTCGGGTCTTGATGCAGTACAAACCTTTGCATTACGCAGGGCATGTTTTAAGGCAAACATCAAATTGTCTGTTGTAAAAAACACTTTGTTGGCAAAAGCAATGGAAGCCTCTGAAAAAGATTTTGGAGACCTACAAGATGTTTTGAAAGGCAATACCTCTTTGATGTTTTCAGAGGTTGGAAATGCTCCAGCAAAACTGATCAAAGATTTTCGAAAAAAATCAGAAAAACCCGTCCTGAAAGGGGCATTCATTGAAGAGGCGATCTACATTGGAGATGATCAAATCTCGGTTTTGGAATCTATTAAATCCAAAGAGGAGTTGATCGGAGATGTCATTGCCCTACTTCAATCTCCCGCCAAAAATGTTATTTCAGCACTTCAATCGGGTGGATCCAATTTATCGGGAATCCTTAAAACATTGTCCGAACGCTAATCGTTCAATGACGAACACACAAAAAATTATAATTATTTAAAACACGAACATTCAATTTCATAAAAATGGCAGATTTAAAAGAATTCGCAGAACAACTAGTTAATTTGACAGTAAAAGAAGTCAATGAATTGGCTGATATTTTAAAAGAGGAGTACGGAATCGAACCCGCTGCTGCAGCTGTTGCTGTAGCTGGTGGAGTTGCAGCAGGTGGAGGAGACGCTGCTGTAGAAGAAAAATCAGAATTCGATGTAGTACTTTCCTCTGCTGGAGGTTCTAAACTTGCAGTAGTAAAATTGGTTAAAGAATTAACTGGTCTTGGTCTGAAGGAAGCCAAAGAATTGGTTGACAACGCACCAAGTAACATTAAGGAAGCAGTTTCTAAAGACGAAGCTGAAGGACTTAAAAAGTCGCTTGAAGAAGCAGGAGCTGAGGTCGAACTGAAATAATTACGACCTATCCACACTATCGGTTTAGGCTTTTGGATCAAGCGTCCATGAGTCTAAACCCTTTTGTGTTTCATACTACCCGATGGGTTTTTACCCATCTTTTTGGATACTAATAAAAAATTGTAAATGCCGAATCCACAATCCACTAGAGTCAACTTTGCAGCAGCCAAAGACTCACCCAATTACCCCGATTTCCTTGACATTCAAATCAAATCCTTTAAAGATTTTTTCCAGTTGGAAACCAAATCCGACGAGAGAATTGAAGAGGGTTTGTTCAACACTTTTAAAGAAAATTTTCCCATCACAGACACCAGAAATCAGTTTGTGCTGGAATTTATAGATTACTTTGTAGATCCGCCGAGATACTCTATACAAGAGTGTATAGAAAGAGGCTTGACCTACTCTGTACCCCTTAAAGCTCGATTGAAGCTTTTTTGTACCGATCCGGAACACGAAGATTTCGAAACCATCGTCCAAGATGTGTTTTTGGGAACCATACCCTACATGACTCCCAGTGGGACTTTTGTAATCAATGGAGCGGAACGAATTGTTGTATCCCAATTGCACCGTTCTCCAGGGGTCTTTTTCGGACAATCTTTCCACGCCAATGGTACCAAGCTCTATTCGGCAAGAGTGATACCGTTCAAAGGTTCATGGATTGAATTTGCTACGGACATTAACAGTGTCATGTATGCCTACATTGACAGAAAGAAAAAATTACCCGTTACCACGCTTTTTAGAGCCATTGGTTACGAAAGTGACAAAGACATTTTAGAGATATTTGATCTGGCAGAAGAGGTAAAAGTTTCAAAAACTGGACTCAAAAAAGTACTTGACCGCAAACTCGCTGCTCGTGTGTTGAAGACTTGGCACGAGGACTTCGTTGATGAAGATACCGGAGAGGTTATTTCGATTGAAAGAAACGAGATCATCATTGATCGGGATACTTTAATCGATAAAGAGCATATCGATATGATTCTTGATGCCGATGTGAAAACCATTCTCCTGCACAAAGAGGATGCCCATATGGCTGATTATGCGATCATCCACAACACCCTTCAAAAAGACCCCACCAATTCTGAAAAGGAAGCCGTGGAGCACATTTACCGTCAGTTGAGAAATGCAGAACCACCGGATGAGGATACTGCTCGTGGGATCATCGATAAGTTGTTCTTTTCTGACCAGCGTTATAATCTGGGAGAGGTAGGACGTTATCGAATGAACAAAAAACTCAACCTCGAGGTGGAGATGGACAAGCAGGTATTGACCAAATTGGACATCATTACCATCGTAAAATATTTGATAGAGTTGATTAACTCCAAAGCTGAAATCGACGATATCGACCACCTTTCCAATCGAAGGGTAAGAACCGTTGGAGAACAACTATCGTCTCAATTTGGAGTTGGTTTAGCGAGAATGGCGCGAACCATTAGAGAGCGAATGAACGTAAGAGACAACGAGGTATTCACCCCCATTGATTTGATCAATGCCAAGACACTCTCTTCGGTAATCAATACCTTTTTTGGCACCAATCAGCTGTCACAGTTCATGGATCAAACCAATCCATTGGCAGAGATCACCCACAAAAGAAGATTATCTGCTTTGGGTCCTGGAGGACTCTCGAGAGAGCGAGCAGGATTTGAGGTACGTGATGTTCACTACACCCACTATGGTCGACTCTGCCCCATCGAAACTCCTGAAGGACCAAATATTGGTTTGATTTCTTCCTTGAGTGTTTTTGCCAAAGTAAACAATCTCGGATTCATTGAAACGCCCTACCGCAAGGTAGAAGATGGAAAAATTGATCTCAAAAATACCATCTACCTCAGTGCTGAGGAAGAGGAAAATCAGTTGATCGCTCAGGCCAATATTCCTTATGATAAGGAAGGTCAAATTTCCTCTGAGAAGGTTATTGCCAGAGATCAAGCTGACTTCCCGGTGGTAATGCCCAACGAAATCAACTATACAGATGTGGCCCCCAATCAAATTGCATCGATATCGGCTTCATTGATTCCCTTCTTGGAACATGACGATGCCAACAGAGCCCTAATGGGATCTAATATGATGCGACAGGCAGTTCCTTTGCTTCGCCCAGAGTCTCCCATAGTGGGAACTGGTCTAGAGCAACAAGTCGCTTCTGATTCAAGGGTTTTGATTAATGCTGAGGGCGATGGAGTTGTTGAATATGTTGACGCCAACAAGATCACCATCAAATACGATATGAGTGAGAACCAATGGCTCATTTCTTTTGATGGAGATAAAAAATCATATGATTTGATCAAATTCCGAAAAACCAATCAAGGGACTTGTATCAATCTCAAGCCCATTGTCCAAAAAGGAGATCGTGTGGTCAAAGGACAAGTCCTATCTGAAGGATATGCCACACAGCGTGGAGAGTTGGCCTTAGGTAGAAATATGAAAGTGGCTTTTATGCCTTGGAAGGGTTACAATTTTGAAGACGCAATTGTAATCTCGGAAAAAGTGGTCAGGGAAGATATCTTTACCTCCATTCATATTGATGAGTATTCAGTTGATGTGCGTGACACCAAATTGGGGACCGAAGAATTGACGGACGATATTCCCAACATCAGCGAGGAAGCCACCAAAGATTTGGATGAAAATGGTATGATCCGCATTGGAGCTGAAGTCAATCCCGGGGATATCTTGATTGGAAAAATAACACCCAAAGGAGAGTCTGACCCTTCCCCAGAGGAAAAACTGTTGCGTGCTATTTTTGGGGACAAAGCAGGAGATGTAAAAGACGCCTCCCTCAAAGCCCCCCCATCTTTAAGGGGTGTGGTGATTGATAAGAAACTCTTTACCCGATCGGTCAAAGACAAAAGAAAAAGAAATCAAGACAAGCAAGAACTCGAAGTGCTTGAAGAAAAATTCGAAGTCAAATTCGAAGAACTAAAAGGCGTTTTGATTGATAAGTTATTCGCTATTGTTAACGGTAAAACCTGCCAAGGGGTTCAGAATGACCTTGGGGAGGAAATCCTTCCTAAAGGAAAGAAATATACCCTTAAGATGTTGACCGCAGTAGAAGATTATACCCACTTGACCAAAGGGATATGGACCACTACTGATGAGACCAATAAGCTAATTGCGGATCTCATACACAATTATAAAATCAAAGAAAACGACCTTCAAGGATCTTTGCGAAGAGAGAAGTTTACCATCAGTGTTGGAGATGAACTTCCAGCTGGGGTAAAAAAATTGGCTAAGGTTTATATCGCTAAAAAGCGCAAGCTAAAAGTTGGAGATAAAATGGCGGGTCGTCATGGAAACAAGGGAATCGTTGCTCGTATTGTACGTGAGGAAGAGATGCCTTTCCTTGAGGACGGTACCCCAGTAGACATCGTTTTAAATCCGTTGGGGGTTCCCTCTCGAATGAACATTGGTCAAATTTACGAGACCGTGTTGGGATGGGCTGGACTGAATCTGGGTCAAAAATATGCCACTCCAATTTTTGATGGAGCGACCATTGATGAAATCAATCAGTTGACCGATAGTGCTAAAATTCCTCGTTATGGCCACACCTATCTCTATGATGGAGGTACTGGAGAACGCTTTGATCAGCCAGCTACTGTTGGGGTAATTTACATGTTGAAACTCGGTCATATGGTCGATGACAAGATGCACTCCCGATCCATCGGTCCTTATTCTTTGATCACGCAACAGCCCTTGGGTGGAAAAGCCCAATTTGGAGGCCAGCGATTTGGTGAGATGGAAGTATGGGCCCTTGAAGCTTATGGTGCTTCCAGCACTTTGCAGGAAATATTGACTGTTAAATCAGACGATGTCATTGGTCGTGCAAAGACTTATGAATCCATCGTGAAGGGGGAAACCCTTCCAGAACCCGGACTACCGGAATCTTTCAACGTGTTAATGCACGAATTGAAAGGATTAGGATTAGACATCAGATTAGAAGAATAATTAAAATATTGCTATTGAGTTATGCCTAGAAATAACGAAATCATTACCCAAAAGAAATTTAATAAAATATCCATAGGATTGTCCTCTCCAGAGGTCATCTTGGGCAATTCCAGAGGAGAAGTTCTCAAGCCCGAAACGATCAACTACAGAACACATAAACCCGAACGAGACGGTTTGTTTTGTGAGCGTATATTTGGACCGGTCAAAGATTTTGAATGTGCCTGTGGAAAGTACAAGCGCATCCGTTACAAAGGGATCGTTTGTGACCGTTGTGGGGTTGAGGTCACTGAGAAAAAAGTCAGACGTGACCGTGTGGGACACATCAATTTGGTGGTTCCTGTGGCACACATCTGGTATTTCCGTTCGCTTCCCAATAAAATTGGATACTTACTCGGCTTACCATCCAAAAAATTGGACATGATCATTTATTATGAGCGTTATGTGGTCATCCAACCGGGTAACACCAAAAATGAGGAGGGAGAACCCGTCCAAAAAATGGATTTTTTGACAGAGGAAGAATACCTCAATATCATGGAGCAACTGCCCCCTGAAAATAAGTTTCTCGAAGACAACGATCCTGAAAAATTCATCGCCAAAATGGGTGCCGAATGTCTGATCGATCTCTTATCTAGGATTAATCTTGAGGCCCTCTCCTATGAGCTGCGTCATAAGGCCAAAAATGAAACTTCTAAACAAAGAAAAACCGAGGCCCTTAAGAGACTTCAGGTGGTAGAGGCTTTCAAAGAAGCCAACGAAAACCGGGAAAATCTCCCCGAGTGGATGATCATGAAAGTCATTCCCGTCATCCCCCCCGAATTAAGACCCCTAGTCCCCCTAGATGGTGGACGTTTTGCTACCTCCGACCTAAATGATCTCTATCGTCGAGTCATCATCCGAAACAATCGTTTGAAACGTCTGGTTGAGATCAAGGCTCCCGAGGTAATTTTAAGAAATGAAAAGCGTATGCTTCAAGAGTCTGTTGACTCTCTGTTTGATAACACTCGAAAATCATCCGCCGTTAAGACGGATTCCAATCGACCATTGAAATCCCTTTCGGATTCCCTTAAAGGAAAGCAAGGAAGGTTTCGTCAAAATCTATTGGGTAAAAGGGTGGACTACTCTGCCCGATCGGTGATCGTTGTCGGTCCTGAATTGAAGTTGTTTGAGTGTGGCTTGCCCAAGGGAATGGCCGCGGAGTTATACAAGCCTTTTATCATCAGAAAACTCATTGAAAGAGGGATTGTAAAAACTGTTAAATCTGCCAAGAAGATCATCGACCGCAAAGAACCTGTGGTTTGGGATATTCTTGAAAATGTATTGAAAGGACATCCTGTGCTGTTGAACAGAGCCCCCACATTACACCGACTGGGGATTCAAGCCTTTCAACCTAAATTGATCGAAGGAAAAGCAATACAATTACACCCCCTAGTATGTACCGCATTCAATGCGGATTTTGATGGAGACCAAATGGCGGTTCACTTACCTCTAGGCCCAGAGGCCATATTGGAAGCGCAATTGCTGATGTTGGCCTCACACAATATCCTCAACCCCGCAAACGGTTCCCCCATTACGGTTCCCTCTCAGGACATGGTTTTGGGATTGTACTATATGACCAAAGCAAGGAAGTCAACACCCAAAGTTCCCGTCAAAGGAGAAGGTTTGACATTCTATTCTGTGGAAGAAGTACATATTGCATACAACGAAAAGCAAGTGGATCTGAATGCCATGATCAAGATCAGAGCCAAAGATTTTAACAAAGATGGCGAATTGGTCTATCAGATCATTGATACCACAGTGGGCCGTGTATTGTTCAACGAAGTAGTGCCTGAAAATGCGGGCTATTTCAATGAGGTTCTGACCAAAAAGAACCTAAGAGAAATTATTGGTCAAATTTTGAAAGTCACCAGTGTTCCAGAAACCGCTGAGTTTTTGGATGAGATCAAAGACATGGGATATGGATTCGCTTTCAAAGGCGGTTTGTCCTTTAGTTTGGGAGACATCATTATCCCCAAAGAAAAAACAGAAATGATCGAGGATGCAAATGTCCAAGTGGATGGCATCTCCGGTAACTACAATATGGGGTTGATTACCAACAACGAACGCTACAATCAAGTGATCGATGTTTGGACATCCACCAATGCCAAGCTGACCGAGCTGGCTATGAAGCGAATTAGTGAAGACCAACAAGGATTCAACTCAGTTTACATGATGTTGGACTCTGGAGCGAGAGGGTCGAAGGAGCAAATCCGACAGTTGACCGGAATGCGAGGATTGATGGCCAAACCCAAAAAGTCCAATGTGGGCGGGGGAGAGATCATCGAAAACCCCATTCTTTCCAATTTTAAGGAGGGATTGTCTATCTTGGAATACTTCATTTCTACCCACGGTGCTCGAAAAGGATTGGCCGATACGGCTCTGAAAACTGCCGATGCTGGATATTTGACCCGAAGGTTGGTTGATGTCTCACAGGATGTGATCGTTACCATTGAAGATTGTGGCACCTTGAGGGGGATTGATATTGAGCCTTTGAAGAAAAACGAAGAAATTGTTGAGACCCTTGGTGAGCGAATATTGGGACGAGTTGCATTGCATGCCGTTGTTGACCCCCATACCGATGAAGTATTGGTCAATGCCGGAGAGCAAATAACAGAAGCCATTGTCACTCGGATAGAGAAATCGGCGATCAACAGTGTTGGAGTTCGTTCCCCATTGACATGCGAGTCACTTAAAGGGATCTGTGCCAAGTGTTACGGCAGAAACTTGTCCACCGGTAAAATGGTTCAAAAAGGAGAAGCAGTTGGTGTTATCGCCGCCCAGTCCATTGGAGAACCTGGAACTCAGTTGACGCTCAGAACATTCCACGTAGGTGGGGTTGCTGGAAACATCTCTGAGGAAAATCGCTTGGTGGCCAAGTTTGATGGAATTGTAGAAATTGAAGACCTAAAAACGGTTAAAGGAGAGGATTCTGAAGGCAATGATGCCAATATTGTGATTTCCAGAACTGCGGAATTGAAATTGGTAGATGTCAAAACTAAAAATGTTCTCAATACCCATAACATCCCCTATGGTTCCTCCATATTCACCAAAAAAGGATCCAAAATTAATAAGGGAGATGTCATCTGTCAGTGGGATCCTTTCAACGGGGTTATCGTTTCGGAATTCTCCGGAAAAATCAGTTTTGAGAACATCGAGCAAGGGCTTACTTATCAAGTAGAAATTGATGAGCAAACCGGATTCCAAGAAAAAGTAATTTCAGAATCTCGAAATAAAAAGTTGATCCCTACGCTGCATATCAAAGACACCAAAGGCAATACCCTCAGGTCCTATAACCTGCCAGTAGGAGCCCACCTGATCGTCAACGATGGAGATACAATCAAAGAAGGAAAAATCTTGGTCAAAATTCCAAGAAAATCTGCCAAGTCTGGGGATATTACCGGAGGTCTGCCAAGAGTAACCGAACTATTCGAAGCCCGTAACCCATCCAATCCTGCTGTAGTATCTGAGATCGATGGTGTGGTTTCTTTCGGTAAAATTAAAAGAGGAAACCGCGAGATCATCGTGGAATCCAAATTCGGAGACATTAAAAAGTATTTGGTTAAATTATCCAACCAAATTTTGGTTCAGGAAAATGACTTTGTCAAAGCGGGAATGCCGCTGTCTGATGGATCCATTACACCCACCGATATCCTTAAGATCAAAGGCCCTTCTGCCGTACAGCAGTATTTGGTCAATGAAGTACAAGAGGTGTATCGACTGCAAGGGGTTAAGATCAACGACAAGCACTTTGAGGTGGTTGTTCGTCAGATGATGAGAAAGGTCAAAATCGATGATCCTGGCGATTCCATATTCTTGGAAGGTCAATTGGTTTATAAGACGGATTTCATTGTAGAGAACAACAATCTTTATGGTAAAAAGATCGTAGAGGAAGTAGGTGCATCCGAAAACCTTAAAGCCGGACAAATGATTACGGCCCGGCAGTTGAGGGACGAAAATTCCTTATTGATACGAGAAGATAAGGCCCCAGTAGTGGCCAGAGATGCAACCTCTGCTACTGCCACGCCTGAGTTACAGGGAATCACGAGAGCCTCTCTACAGACCAAATCCTTTATTTGCGCTGCTTCTTTCCAAGAAACAACCAAAGTCTTGAATGAGGCTGCTGTCAATGGAAAAGTAGATGGTTTGGAAGGATTAAAGGAAAATGTAATTGTCGGTCACAAAATTCCAGCCGGTACCGGTTTGAGAGAATACAACAACGTTATTGTAGGATCAAAAGACGAGTACACCAGCTTGTTGATTGACAAGGAAGAGGAAGAAGTTAATATTTAATCTATGAGCACTCCAAAGGACAAAAAGGAGCAACAAATCAATATTGAATTGGACGAAGCTACCGCTCAAGGTACTTATTCCAATTTGGCCATCATCAATCACTCTCCTTCGGAATTTGTGGTCGACTTTGTGGCCATCATGCCTGGGACGCCGAAGGCAAAGGTCAAATCGAGGATCATTCTTACCCCAGAGCATGCTAAGCGATTTCAGAGCGCAATGGCTGATAACATCCGAAGATATGAGGACAGTCATGGGGAAATTGACTCCAAGGAGCATCCTCCCATTCCTCTGAACTTTGGTCCTACTGGTGAAGCTTAAAAACTAACCCCCAACGAAAGTTGGGGGTTTTTCTTTTCAATGCAACTCCGAGGTAAAATGAAAAGTAATCTCGGGATATTTTTGTTGCGCCATTTGTAACGAAAAAGCAGAATCTGCAAGATATACCAATTGCCCTTGTTTGTCTTTGGCCAAAAACTTTTGCTTTACCTGAAGGAAATCCAGGAAGTTTTTATTCTCCTCGTCTTCGCAACTGATCCAGCAGGCTTTGTGAACATTGAAGTTTTCGAAGGTACACTTGGCGGTGTATTCGTGTTCCAGTCGGTATTGAATGACTTCAAACTGAAGTGCTCCCACCGTACCGATCACTTTCCTACCGTTGAGGTTGAGGGTGAACAATTGGGCCACCCCTTCGTCCATCAGTTGGTCGATTCCTTTACTGAGCTGTTTGGCTTTCATGGGATCAGCATTGTTAATAAATCGGAAGTGTTCTGGCGAAAAACTGGGAATGCCCTTGTACTGTATCTGTTCTCCTGCAGTGAGGGTGTCACCAATTTTAAAATTACCCGTATCGTGGAGTCCTACAATATCTCCAGGAAATGACTCATCTACCACTTCTTTTTTCTCCGCAAAAAAAGCATTGGGGCTGGAAAACTTTAGTTTCTTTTGATGCCTCACATGAAAGTAAGGTGTGTTGCGTTTAAAGGTACCCGAAACGATTTTAACGAAGGCCAAACGGTCACGATGTTTGGGATCCATATTGGCGTGAATTTTAAAAACAAAACCTGAGAATTCTGATTCATCAGGCTGAATTACCCTTTTGTCTGTAGATTTGGGCAATGGAGGTGGAGCGATCTCAATAAAACAATCCAGTAGCTCTTGAACCCCAAAATTGTTGAGGGCTGAACCAAAAAAAACAGGTTGTAAATTCCCTTCGAGATACTCCTTTTGATCAAAGACAGGGTAAACCCCCTCTACCAATTCCAGAGATTCTTTTAGTTCGTCCATAGCTTGTTGGCCCACGGCCGCATTCAGCCCTTGGTCGTCCAATGAATCATAGCCGACAGTGGTTGCAATTTTTTGTTTATCAGCACTATTGAAAATTTGAATATTTTGCGACCACAAGTTGTATATGCCTTTAAAATTGTAACCCATTCCAATGGGAAAACTCATGGGGGTTACCCTCAGCCCAAGTGTTGTTTCCACTTCGTCCAAAAGATCAAAGGCGTCTTTACCCTCCCGATCCAATTTGTTGATGAAGACAATCATGGGTATTTTTCTCATTCTACAAACCTCGACCAGTTTTTCGGTTTGCTCTTCCACGCCTTTGGCAACATCAATCACTACGATCACACTGTCAACAGCGGTAAGGGTTCTATAGGTGTCCTCGGCAAAGTCCTTGTGGCCAGGAGTATCCAGGATATTAATTTTTTTTTCTTTGTAGTTAAAAGCCAACACAGAGGTGGCCACAGAAATTCCCCTCTGACGTTCGATTTCCATAAAATCACTGGTAGCACCTTTCTTGATCTTATTGGACTTTACGGCTCCTGCCTCTTGAATGGCTCCCCCGTAGAGCAGCAATTTCTCCGTCAAGGTAGTTTTACCGGCATCGGGGTGAGAAATGATACCAAAAGTACGCCTTCGTTGTATTTCTCGTTGGAACTCCATTTGGATGAATTTGGGCAAAAATATTTAATTAAATCCCACCACTAAAATTTGTCGATAGGTTTTATGCAATATAATGGGTATTTTTGAAGCTATGAAAGAGGAGAAAGTTGTTTTGGTTGACATAGATGATCAACCGATTGGAACCATGGGTAAAATAGAAGCCCACGAGAAAGCACTTCTGCATCGTGCCTTTTCTGTTTTTGTACTCAACGCCAATAATGAACTGCTGCTACAACAGCGGGCTTTTGAGAAATATCATTCTCCCGGTCTTTGGACCAATAGCTGTTGTAGTCACCAACGGGAGGGAGAATCCAATTTAGAAGCCGGTAACCGCCGTTTGATGGAGGAGATGGGAATGCGCGTTCCACTTGAGGAGCTGTTTACCTTTATCTACAAAGCTTCTTTTGAGAATGGTTTGACGGAACATGAATTGGATCATGTGATGGTGGGCTATAGCGATGAAGATCCTCAAATCAATCCCGACGAAGTGGCTGCTTTTAAATGGATTTCCCTGGATGATTTAAAGAAGGATTTGATCGACCAACCTCAAAATTATACCGTTTGGTTTAAGATTATATTTGATCGATTTTATCATCACATTAAAGAAGATAAAGGATGAGGGTAACCGTTTGTAGAAAAGCGCATTTTAACGCAGCTCACCGACTATATGTCAAGTCATGGGATGATCAAAAAAATGAGGAGATTTTTGGAAAATGTTCGAATCCTTATTTTCATGGGCATAACTATGAATTAATTGTCAATGTAACCGGCACTATTGATCCAGTGACGGGCTATGTGATGGACATGAAGGTCTTAAAAGACCTTATCAAATCAGAGGTAGAAGAGGCCTTTGATCATAAAAACCTGAACGAGCAGGTTCCTGAATTTGCCGATTTGATCCCTTCGGCCGAAAATATTGCCGTTGTGATATACAACAAATTATATCCCCATTTGGACGACGATAAAAGCTTGGAAATCGTATTGTACGAAACCCCGCGAAACTTTGTCAAATACAGTGGTTAAAACTTTAATAAAAAAGCGTTATGTCAAGTGTAAAATTATTCAAAAAAGAAATCAATAACACCATCGGTGCATTCATAGAAGATGTTTATTCTTGGGAGTTGAATCATCCCGATGCAGATCTTAAGTCTACTGAAAAATTGGTCGACAAAGCCATTGCACTTTTCGATGACCTGATCCAAAAGGTTCGCGAAGCCAAAATGGAAGGCGGAAAGAAAGGCTTTAAAAAACTGAACGAAAATTTGGAAAAGGCGATGGCTGACCTCAATCAAGAATTGGCAAAACTCGGTTAGCTATTCTGTAGCTTCCTCTATTTTGCGTTTGGCGATAAATTCCAAGAATTCCTTGCCGTACTTGGAGACCTTTACTTCTTCTGTCAATTTTGAGGCAACAGTATCCAGAAAAACCAGATTGGCGTCATATACCTCTGTAAGGGCAATAAAAGGCGCAATAACATTATCCCCATGGGTACTGGCGAAGTTGAGGGCATAGAGGTATCTCCTTTTGGTCAGGTTGTCCATTGCTGCTTGAATGGAATCCATTGTCTTTTGGTCAGCATTGTTTTTGATTGCTTCATAATAGGTTTTAATATTATCCAAGTTTTTACCATCGAACTGACGGGCCAGCTTTCGGTATTCTTGAAGCAATTCTTGGTTTTCGGACCCCGTGACTTTGGCACTGCTCTCAAAGGTTTTCAGTAGGGTATTTACCGTGATTTCTCCTTTTTCTCCAAAAAACAAAATCCTATCATTTAGGCTGTCACCATCTTCTTTGTTAAGGTAGAGGTAAAAAATTTCTGGACTTTCGATATCTGTTTTGAATTGAAATTCGGGGCTGCCGTTTATCACTACTGAATCAATGCTCACTAGGAGGGAATCTTGTATTTTCTGCAAATAAAGCGTTCCTTTTCTCAAGCCGTCCACTTTGCCTGATAGCAACATGCTATTTCCAGTGGCTTTTGGCGAGGATTCGCATCCAAGCCACAATATGGAGAGGAGTGTTATAATGAAATTACGATTTTTATCCATCATGGTGATGTTGTAGTTTTTGCAAATGTAGTCCAAATTGACAGTATAGAAAAATGCATTTACCGTCCGCAGTTATTTCATTTTCCTTAACTCAAAATAAAGATAAATCAACCTCAATTTTCTTATTTTTGGGAGGTGATTATTGCAAGCTATCCCGTTATATATTTACTATATTTATTAATGTTTGTCTATGCGGAGTGGGGGCAAACGGGGCATTGGGTAGTGGGCGAAATCGCCCAGCAGCACCTCACCCCAAAAGCACAAAGCCGTATTGATGAATTATTAGAAGGTCGCTCGTTGGCAGAAATCTCTACCTATGGAGACGATATCAAATCAGATCCCAAATACAAATCGCTCAATCCCTGGCATTATGTCAATTTGCCATTGGAGACCCCCTACTCCGATGCCACAAAAAATCCAAAAGGCGACGTGGTGATGGCCATCAAAAAGTGCATTGCCGAAATCAAAAACCCCAATACAACAAAAGAAGAAAAAGTTTTTTACCTGAAATTGTTGGTTCATTTTGTAGGGGATGTCCACCAGCCGATGCATGTTGGTAGGGCCGAAGATCGGGGGGGAAACAACATTCGATTACAATGGTTTGGTCAATCGACCAATTTACACCGGCTTTGGGACAGTCAACTCATAAACAGCCACGGTATGAGCTATATTGAGTTGGCCCGCGATTTAAAACCGTTGAGCTACCAAGCCGTTGAAGAGATTCAAAAACAGCCGCTGGAAAAATGGGTGGAGGAGTCCCATTCTCTTGCCAATACGATTTATGAAGCCAGCCCGCCCAACAGCAATTTGGGTTATGAATACCGTTATCGATTTCTGCCCTTGCTCAAAACACAATTGCAAAAAGGAGGTTTGCGTTTGGCTGCCCTGCTGAATGAGTTGTTCAAATGATTTTTCTGAAAGTGAGGTTGATTCTGGGCTCCATCGGTTTTTTGGTTTTGGGAATTTGGTGAAGCCAGTGTTCTTGCATGCCTCCCTCCATCAGCAATAAACTCCCGTGGTGGAGTTCCATTTTGTAACGTTCGGATTCAATTTTGCGGTGTTTGAAATGAAAAAAACGATTGGCTCCAAAGCTGAAGGAGGCAATCTGTGGATGTTTACCCAATTCTTTTTCATTATCGGCATGCCAGCCATTGCTGTCGGACCCATCTCGGTAAAGGTTGAGTAGAACACAATTAAAATCGTAATGGCTTACCTTTTGGATTTGATTTAACAGCTCCAAAAGCGCGGCTGTCATGGGGTGTGGATGGAGGGTTAAACCCGAATATGTATAGGTGCTCAATCTGGTGCTGTGAAGGGAGGTAAGTCGTGGTTGGGCATAGACTTTTCCAAAAACTTTCACATTGTCTTGTTGCCAAGGGATGGTTTCCAAAAAGGTTTTGTAATAGTAATCTGCCTCCCCTTCAGATAGAAAATTCTGGAAGTAACGCAATTGGGCGTCTATTAGCTTAGGTTGCCAGCTGGGAGTGGGTGGAATTGATTTTGGCATTCCCAAAAATAAATATTTTATGGCATATTTTTTTTGAATGGGTTGTTTTTAAGGCAAACAGTAGCCTTTGTCATCGGTTTTATCACATTATTGGGCAAAACACAAGAAAATAGCGGTGTATGATTTTTTGTTTTTTATAAATAGGGCTCCGTCCTGATAAATACCATTACTGGAGAGGTGACTTCCCTGATTGCCTTGGTTCATGTGGACATTGTCCATGCCATTTTTCAATGGGATATGTGGAGTAATTTTCTGAGAATCACTATTGTTTTCATTCTCTTTTTCATTTCTATAAAGAGAGCCATAAACAACGATATGTTCGTGATCACATAGATAATTATTAAGTTTTTGACAGATGGTATCTCCGTCAATGGGACGGCTGTCAAATAGATCTGCCTTAGGAAATAGCTCTTGTCTCAAAAAATCCAGTGCCAACCCACCCGCAACAGAGGTATATCCTTGGACTAAATCATCAAATTTTTTTAGAAGAGGGTTTTTGTAGTTTTCAATACAAAGTATTTTGATATTGGGTTGGTTTCGATCCGATTGAATATTGATGTCGACTTCAATTCTTTTGGAAATTCCCAGCGTAATAAGGCTGTAATGCTTTCGGTGCTTTTTAGAAACAAACTCTCCCTCATTGATGAGAACTTTTGATTTTAATACACCATAGTTGTTGAGGCTCATGAATTTAAGATTTGGAATTTAAAGGTACGGAATCACCAATGTTTCAATTTGTTTTAACAGGGGATTTGTTTTTAGATGTTAAGAACTTTGGGCGCTTTCAGTCAATTAATACTTCAAGCATCTAATATGGAGTAGGAGGAAATAATTCTAAAATTTAATCCGGTATTCGAGGCTGAAAATAAAACTTCGTGTAGTACCATCTGGCCTTGAACTTCTCACCCTTGAGGGAAACCTAAAATTTAACTGAACGACACTTTTTTCATCAATTTCATAATCCAAATAAAGATTGGAGTTAAAGGTCATTCCGGAGGATCCTTCAATCTCCTTTACAAGTCCGTTGGGAGTAGAAAATTTATCATTCCCAAGATGAAAAATGGGAAGTATGCTGGGGGTAAATAACAGTTTCGGATCGAGCGAAATTGGATAGGACACCCTTAACATGAGATCCCCTTTTCTTATAAATTTTTGAGTGGATTGAAATGCCCTGAGTTTTGAATTTTTAGGGTATTCTTCCGAGTTAAATGTATTGTTGTTTTGTATCAACGGTTGTTTAATGGCGATGGCCCACTGTATTTTTTTAAAACGGTATCCCATTCCCAAGATCAAATCAAAAGTGCCCAAACTGGCCTTATAGTCCATCGGTAGCGTAAGCTGGTTTTGTGATTTGTTTGCATCGGTCAATGGGATTTTGGCTCCCAATATGAGGTTTGTTTTTTCGCCGGCTTTGTATTTGATATTGAGGAAAATATCTGATATTCCAAAGGTGGAAATTCCATTCCCACTTTGCGCCAAGGACGTCAATTTTATATCCAAACCCAGTTTATGATTCAATTGTCGGTTGAACTCAATGTGATTTCCGATTACTGAAATGGATTTGTCAGCCAAACCGTAGTAGCCGCCAAATTTTAATTGATTGACTTTGGTTTCTGAACTGTCGGTTATTTGCGGTTTAAAAGCGTCAATGGTACAAAAGCCCGCTTCCATCGGTTATGGTTTCGTCTGTTTTGGCTATTTCAGTTTTGACTTCCTCAGTATTGGGTTCATCGGTTCTTGAACAACCCAATGTCCAAAGCAGTAGGATAGTAAATGTTAATTGTCTTAGGTTGATGATGAACTGACGATTTTGGACAATCTAAAAATAAAAAATCCCTTGCATACTGCTAAGCAAGGGATTCATTGTTAAAGCAGTGATGCTTTATTTTATGAGATCAAACGAGCGTTTGATAAAGGCAGTAAGTGCTTCTCCTTTCAGTAAATTTTGAGAAAGTCGGGCCAAATCCAGTGCTTGTTGTATCAGGCGCTCCCGTTTTTTTGCAGTTTTGGTATGAAGGATTTGTCCTACAAACTCGTGGTTGGTATTGACCAAAAGGGTGTACATCTCCGGAAAAGCACCCATCATTCCACCACCAGTTTGTTGCATTTCCTTCATCCGTCGCATAAACTCGGGTTGGGTTAGCACAAAAGGCATACCGCCACTATCCATGGCCTCCAGTTTTACCGTAAATTTTTCTCCTGGAACTACGCCTTCAATCATGGGCTTTAATTTCTCTTTTTCCTCATCGGATAGTTTAGAAACCACAGCTTCCTCTTTTTTAATGAGGTTCTCTATGGCATCTCCATCAACACGAGTAAAGGCAATGTTCTCTTTATCCCCTTCGAGTTTTTGAATGAGGTGAGCGATAATGGGAGAATCCAATAGCAGTACCTTATATCCCTTTTCAGCCGCCGCCTCTATGTATTGGTGTTGCTCATCTGCATTGGAAGCATACAGGAGAATCAGTTTGCCGTCTTTGTCGGTTTGGCTGTCTTTTAGAGCGGCCTCCAACTCCGAGTAGGTCAAATAAGAACCATCCGTTGTAGGGTACAACATGAACCCATCTGCTTTCTCATAAAATTTGTCCTCCGTTAACATTCCATATTCAATGACAACTTTGATATCGTTCCATTTTTCTTCAAAGCTTTTACGGTCTTTTTTGAACAGTGAACTCAGTTTGTCAGCGACTTTACGGGTGATGTAATTGCTGATTTTTTTAACGGCTCCATCGGCCTGTAAATAACTTCTGGAGACATTGAGGGGAATGTCAGGCGAATCAATAACCCCTCTCAACAGCGTGAGAAATTCGGGGACGATCCCTTCAACATTATCGGTGACAAAAACTTGGTTTTGGTACAGTTGAATTTTGTCCTTTTGGAGATTGAGATCATTTTTAATTTTGGGGAAGTAGAGGATACCTGTAAGGTTGAAGGGATAATCCACATTGAGGTGGATGTTGAACAAAGGCTCTTCGAACTGCATGGGGTACATTTGACGGTAGAAAGATTTGTAATCTTCATCTTTCAGATCCGATGGGGTTTTGGTCCAAGCTGGTTCGGTGTTGTTGATGATATTGTCTACTGTTTGGGTCTCGGGCTTGGCATCCTCCTTGGCGTCCTCAGGGAGTGGGAGGGTTTCCTCTTTGGTTCCAAACTTGATCGGGAAGGGCATGAACTTGTTGTACTTGTTCAATAGCTCACGAATGCGGGCCTCTTCCAAAAATTCAGTAGAGTCTTCGGCAATATGGAGTATGATCTCTGTGCCGCGCTCTTTTTTGTCAGCTTTTTCCAGACTGTATTCAGGAGAACCGTCGCAGATCCAGTGGGCAGCCGGTGCCTTTTGATGGGACTTGGTGATGATTTCTACTTTTTCGGCCACCATAAATGCCGAGTAAAAACCCAAACCGAAGTGTCCTATGATTCCAGAATCCTTGGCGTTGTCTTTGTATTTTTCCAAAAACTCCTCCGCACCAGAAAATGCCACCTCGTTGATGTATTTGTTAACTTCCTCAGCGGTCATGCCCACACCCTCATCGATAATGTGGATCTTTTTGCTGTCTTTGTCCACTTTGACTTCGATACGGGGATCGCCAATTTCACCTTTTACTTCTCCGATACTGCTCAGGTGTTTGAGCTTACTAATTGCATCCGTCGCATTCGAGATCAACTCTCTTAGAAAAATTTCATGATCGCTGTAAAGGAATTTTTTGATCAGGGGAAAAATGTTCTCTACCGCAACATTGATTTTACCATTTGCCATTTTATAAATTTTAATTGAATTATACTAGACAAAAAAAATACCAAATGAAATAAAATGACAAATTGGCATTATTTTTGTTTAACTATTTATAAAAATAAATAAACATTTTTTATTTTTACCAAAAACAATTCCATGAGTCAGAAGGAAGAAAAAATTAAAATGGCCATTGTCACTGATTTTATGAATTATAGTTTAAATCAGGACCATTACCCCAAGTCGGTCTACAAGTTTTGTAAGGAAACCGAGATTGAAGAAAAGGTGTTTTACAAGTTTTTTGGCTCCATCAATGCGGTCAAAAACCAAGTTTGGGAAATTTTTTACGACAACAGCATGTCCCTTTTGGAAAAAGATGAAAATTTTAAGTCTGCCTCCAGTAAGGATAGGCTACTTTCTTTTTATTACACTTTTTTTGAAGTATTGCTGTTGAATCGAAGCTATGTGCTTTTTGCACTATCAGCAGATGAAAAAATGCTCAATAACTTGGTTCAACTCGCCACCTTAAAGCAATCCTTTAAACGATTTGCAACCGAGTTGATTGAAGATGGAAATATCGATAAGCCTTCCTATTTGCAACACCCACCCAAGATATTTTCTGAAGCAACATGGATTCAGTTTTGTTTTTTATTGAAGTTTTGGAGGGATGACGAATCCGCTGATTTTGAAAAGACCGACCAGGCCATAGAGAAGTCCGTCCAAACGGCCTTTGATGTTTTCGAGAATACCCCACTGTCTGCTTTGGTTGATTTTGGGAAGTTTTTGTGGAAAGAAAAATTTGCCACCTATTGAAATCATTGGATCATATTCCAACCCACAAAATCGCCCGAGCGGGAAATCTAGTCACTACGGGAATTAAGTTGGGAGGGAATTACCTCAAATATTACGGTGAAAAGGCTCTTAATCTGGATGGCAGTCGTGACCGACTGGATGAAGAAAATGCCAAGGACATTTACAATTCCCTAAAAACATTAAAGGGAAGCGCTTTGAAAGTAGCGCAGATGCTGAGCATGGAAAAAAACCTTTTGCCAAGGGCTTACGTGGATCAATTCAGTTTGTCCCAGTTTTCTGTTCCACCCTTGTCATGGCCTTTGGTTAAAAAAATGATTACAAAATATTTGGGTCAAAAGCCCGAATTGATTTTTGATACGTTTGCTACCCAATCCAACTATGCCGCCAGTATTGGTCAGGTACACGAGGCGACAAAGGATGGGAAAAAACTTGCTGTGAAAATTCAATATCCTGGGGTAGCAGACAGTATCAAATCCGACTTGAGTATCGTTAAACCCATTGCATTGAGGATGTTCAATTTAAAAGGGCAGGATACCGATAAGTATTTCAAAGAGGTGGAAAATAAGTTGATGGAGGAAACAGATTACCGTTTGGAACTCCAACAAAGTCAGTGGATTGGAGAGCAATGCAAAGAAATTCCCTATCTGAAGTTTCCCACCTATTATCCGGAATATTCCTCTGAAAAAATCCTTACCATGGATTGGATGGAAGGTTCTCACCTTTCAGAATTTAGTTCCTCCCAAAAACCAGATCAACCAATGAACCATCGTTTGGGTCAAACCCTTTGGGATTTTTATATGTTTCAGATTCATCATTTAAAAAAAGTACATGCTGATCCTCATCCAGGTAATTTTCTGATTGACGATTCTTACAACTTGGTTGCCCTAGATTTTGGCTGTGTCAAAATCATTCCCGATGAGTTCTATCATCCCTATTTTGAATTGGCCAACCTCAAAATTGAAGACAACCCAAAACGTTTTCAGGAAATTTTGTACCAACTAGAAATTTTGAGAACGGATGATACAGCTGAGGAGGTGATTTATTTCACTGCATTATTCGGTCGTATGATCAAGGTGTTGACCTTGCCTTTTACCCAAAAAGAATTTGATTTTGGCGATGCTGTTTTTTGGGACGAGATCAACCGTTTAAGTGAAACCCTTTCTTCAGATCAAAGATTGCGTAAAATGAATGGTAACAGGGGATCCAAACATTTTATTTATATCAATCGAACCTTCTTTGGTTTGTACTCTTTACTAAATGATCTCAAAGCAAAAGTCCAAACGGAATCCTATCAAAAATATTATACATAAAGTCTTTGATGATCAATGATTTACTGAAGCATTGGCATTCATTTTTTTTAAAATCTATTGATTTTTCCATTCTTTGGTTAAATTGCAGTTGAACCAAACCATAAAAAATGTACAATTCATCAATCACCGGTATGGGAATGTATGTCCCGGAGAATGTAGTAACCAATGAGGATTTAACTCAGATTATGGATACATCCAATGAATGGATCCTTGAGCGAACAGGAATAGAGGAACGGCGTCACATCAAAAAAGGAGATGGTAATACCACAGCCACCATGGGAGTCAAGGCGGCAAAAATTGCGATTGAGCGCGCTGGGATTGATAAGGATGACATTGATCTCATTCTTTTCGCTACTTTGAGTCCCGATTATTATTTTCCGGGTTCTGGTGTTATTGTTCAAAAAATACTGGAAATCCCAACCTGTCCTGCAATGGACATTCGCAATCAGTGTTCGGGCTTTATTTATGCCTTATCAACCGCCGATCAATTCATCAAAACAGGAATGTATAAAAATATTTTAATCATCGGTTCTGAAAACCACTCTGGTGGATTGGATATGTCCACCCGCGGTAGGGGGGTTTCTGTTATTTTTGGTGACGGTGCAGGAGCCGTCGTGGTCAGCAGATCTGAGGAGAAAGACAAGGGAATACTTTCTACCCATCTCCACTCGGAGGGTAAGTATGCGGAGGAATTATCATTGATCGGCCCGAGTACCAACCGTTGGGTTCCTGAAATCATCGAAGCAAACGATCCCGAGGACATCACCTATTACCCCTATATGAATGGGCAATTGGTCTTTAAAAATGCCGTTGTACGTTTTTCGGAGGTCATCATGGAGGGCCTGAAACAAAATCAATTGACGCCCGATCAGATTGACATGTTGATTCCTCACCAAGCCAACCTTCGTATTTCTCAATTCATCCAAAAAAAGTTTGGTTTGTCAGATGATCAAGTGTACAACAATATCATGCGCTATGGAAATACGACTGCAGGTTCCATTCCTATCGCTTTAACAGAGGCCTGGGAAGAAGGAAAGATTCAATCTGGAGATTTAGTAGTGATGGCTGCTTTTGGAAGTGGATTTACTTGGGGCAGCGCTTTGATCAGGTGGTAGATTGATTGGTTCTTATTAGCCATAAACCCAAAAAAGTCAAAAGACCGTTTAGCGGTAATAATTCATAGCCAATTTGGTAACCTCCCAATGCTTGAGGGGGTAAGTTTCCTATCATAACAATGAGCAAAATGGAAAATAAGACCACCATCCAAATCTTGCGATCGTTAATTTGAAAAGGGGTAAAAATACCAAAGGCAAATAAGCCCAACAAGGGGCCATAGGTGTATGATGCTACAGTCAATAGGCCGTCGATTACATTGCGATCCAATACGTACTTGAACAGTATTACCACCACAATGATTAACAAACTCATCCCGATATGGATTTGTTTGCGAAGCCGTTGTTGTTTGGCTTCGGGATATTTGTTTATATCAAGGAAATCCACACAAAATGAGGTGGTTAGTGAGGTCAAGGCACTATCTGCACTGCTGTATGCGGCAGCCATCAAACCTAAAATAAAAACAATCCCAACCCCTACACCCAATCCACCGTTGATGGCGATTTCAGGGAACAGCAAATCTGTTTTGGGACTGCCTTCTATTATGGGGATCATGATTTGGTTTTGATCGGCGTAAAGGAAAATCATTGCTCCCAACAACAAGAAAAAAAAGGTAACAAGGACAAGAACAACGCTAAAGACCACCATATTGATTTGAGCAGCCTTTAGGGTTCTACAGCTTAGGTTTTTTTGCATCATGTCTTGATCCAATCCAGTCATACAAATGGTGATGAATATCCCTCCAATAAATGATTTTAGGAAGTGGTTTCTGACCATGAAATCATCTGTCACCCACAGGCGGGTATAATTTTCAAATTGGCTATTTTGGAGCAGCTCTATGGGACTGATCTGCAAAACGTTTCCAAGGTGGTAAACTGTTAATACCACAGCGGTCAACATCAATAGGGTTTGCAAAGTATCCGTCCAAACAATGGTTTTGATTCCTCCCTTTTGGGTGTAAACCCAAATCAGTAGAACAGAGATCACTACGGTGATTTCAAACGGGATTCCCCATGCATCAAAGATAAACTGCTGTAAAACAATGGCCACTAGAAAAAGTCTGAAACTGGCACCCAATACCCGAGATACAAAAAATGAAATGGCCCCTACTTTATGACTGTTGTAGCCAAAACGTTCCTGTAAATATTCATAAATAGAGGTTAGATTTTGGCGGTAATAAATGGGAAGTAAAACGAAAGCAACAATGAAATACCCAGCCCAATAGCCCAGTACCACTTGAAAATAGGTAAAGCCAGAATCTCCCACCCATCCCGGTACTGAAATAAAGGTGACCCCTGAAAGGGAAGCCCCTACCATTCCAAAGGCAACCAAATACCAAGGGGAACTGCGATTGGCAGTAAAAAATGTCTGATTGTCAGAATTTTTAGCTGTAAAGTAAGCAATGACCATCAGCAGGCTGAAGTATGCCAAAATGAGTATCAGGATGGAGGAGGATTGTAGCATAATAACTCCTTAAATATACAAATTCAAAACAAGTGAATTATTTATAAATTTACAAGATGGAATTCTCTTCTAAGCTTCTTGAAAATGCAGTCAACGAAATCGCCCAATTGCCAGGTATCGGTAGAAGAACAGCATTGCGATTGGCACTCCACTTGCTCAAGCAACCCCGAGAAAATACTACGGCCCTGACCCAAGCTCTTGATGATTTACGCGAACACATCAACTTTTGTTCGTCTTGTCACAATTTATCTGACTTACCCATATGTGAGATATGCTCGAACCGAGGGCGCGACCATTCGCTTCTTTGTGTAGTGGAGGACATTAGAGATGTTATTGCCATCGAAAATACTGGACAATTTAAAGGTTATTATCACGTACTGGGTGGGATCATCTCCCCCATAGATGGGGTAGGTCCACAAGATCTGAATATTGACTCCTTAGAAGCCAAAGTCAAAAAGGGAGAGATCAAAGAAATTATTTTTGCGCTGAGTGCTACCATGGAAGCGGATACTACCAATTTCTATATATACAAAATACTGTCACCGTATAAGCTAATAACTTCAGCCATTGCAAGAGGTATTCCCGTGGGAGATGAGTTGGAGTATACCGATGAGGTAACTTTGGGTAGGAGTATTCTTAAAAGGGTTCCCTACGAAAATGCAATTGTTGACAAATAGAACTCAGTGTTTTTATAACATTTAAAAACCCTAATTTCAACCATAAATTTGGTAATTTTGTACTTTCTTAAGAAATGGCCAAACACTTACTGAAATTACCCAAGATGGGGGAGAGCGTTGTGGAAGCTACTTTGACCAAATGGTTAAAGGAGGTAGGCGACACTGTCGAGGTGGACGACATCATCGTCGAAATTGCTACGGATAAGGTCGATTCAGATGTTCCCTCAGAAGTCAGCGGTGTTCTTGTGGAAAAGAAATTCCAAGAAAATGATGTGGTTCAGGTAGGTCAGGTCATGGCCGTGATCCAAACCGAAGGTGAGGCACCTGAGATGGACACCGAAACCCAAGGGGGAGAAGAAATGATCACCCAAAGAGGGGAAATGATCAACCCGCCGCCGCCCCCTTCCATTGAGCTATCGGAACCTACTCCCGATTTTGAAAAAGTATCTCAAACCGTTACAGAGGCCATAGAAATGGTGACCCCCACCTCTGTTGGTAGCGGCAATGCCTTTTACTCCCCATTGGTAAAAAGCATTGCCAAAGCGGAGGGAATAAGTGAGCAGGAATTGGCAACCATCAAAGGCTCAGGAAAAGACAGTCGTGTTACCAAGAAAGATATTTTGAGCCATCTCAAAAACAGAAACGGCTTGACCATTGCTCCACCAGAAACAACCCCCAAGGAGATACTTTTAGATGCTGATCTAAGTGCGCCCGATCCAGAAGTTGAAAAACCAGCTTCCACAGCAGGAGGAGGGGATCAGATCATCGAGATGGGCCGTATGGCCAAGCTCACTGCAGATCACATGATCAAAAGCAAGCAAACCTCAGCCCACGTTCAGTCTTTTATCGAAGCCGATGTGACCCGTTTGTGGGATTGGCGCGAAAAGGTCAAAAATGAATTCATGCTACGGGAAGGAGAGAAGCTGACCTTTACCCCTCTGATCATTACTGCATTGATTAAAGCTCTAAAAGAATTTCCAATGCTCAACAGCTCGGTAGAAGGTGACCGCATTCGCCAGAAGAAAGCCATCAACATAGGAATGGCTACTGCTATGGCCGATGGCAACCTGATTGTCCCGGTAATCAAAAATGCCGACCACCTCAATCTGGTGGGTTTGGCTAAAGCAGTCAACGACCTGGCACAAAGGGCCAGATCACAGCAGCTGAAACCTGAAGAAGTCCAAGAGGGTACTTTTACTTTTACCAATATCGGAAATTTTGGATCCCTAACTGGAACGCCCATTATCAATCAGCCACAAGTAGGTATCATTGCCGTGGGGGTGATCCGAAAAATGCCAGCAGTCATCGAAACTGCACAGGGGGATTCTATCGCCATTCGCAAAAAAATGATCATTTCCCACAGCTTTGACCACCGTATCATCAATGGTGCCATGGGAGGTCAATTCATCAAAAGTATGGCCGATTATCTTGAAAATTGGGAGATCAACCGCCCCATTTAAGTCAAAACTTATGAAATTAAAACTCAACAGACCCCTTTGCTTTTTTGATTTGGAAACCACCGGAGTGAATGTTACCAACGACCGTATCGTAGAAATTGCTGTTCTATAATTAAATCCCGACGGGACCAAAGAAGAAAAGGTATGGCGGATCAATCCCGAATGTCCCATTCCCGCCCAAGCCTCTGCAGTCCATGGAATTTACGATGCCGATGTGGCCGATGAACCCAATTTTAAGGCCCTGTCCAAAACCATTTACAACTTCATCAAAGATGCGGATTTGGCCGGCTACAATTCCGATCGCTTTGATATTCCGCTTTTGGCAGAGGAAATGCTCAGGGCTGAGGTGGATTTTGATCGGGAAAATTTTAAAACCGTAGATGTACAAACCATTTTCCATAAAATGGAGCAACGCACCCTCACCGCTGCATTAAAATTTTACTGCAATGAAGAGTTGGTTGATGCCCATTCCGCGATGGCCGATACCCAAGCCACCCATGATGTTTTGATGGCCCAATTGGAACGTTACGATGAGCTTGAGGCAGACGTCGATGCATTAAACGTTTTTACCACCCGAAAAAAATCGGCAGATTTTGCGGGATTTATTGTCTTTAACAAAGAGGGTGAGGAGTGTTTTTCATTTGGCAAGCACAAGGGAAAAACCGTTGAAAGTGTTTTGGAGGAGGAACCAGGTTATTTTGGGTGGTTACTCAATGCTGATTTCCCCATGTACACCAAAAAAGTACTTACCGCCATTCGCCTGCGAAAATTAAACACCTAATTCCTTTTTTGTGAAGATCATTTGCATCGGTAGAAATTACCCAAAACATGCAACGGAGCTGGGAAATGAAAAACCAGAAACGCCTGTGGTTTTTATTAAGCCGGATACGGCACTCCTTCAAAAAAACCACCCTTTTTTTATTCCCCATTTCTCAGATCAAATTCATCATGAGGTGGAGGTGTTGGTCAAAATCAACCGTATTGGAAAACACATAGAAGAAAAATTTGCCCCCAAGTATTATCAACAAATTGGTTTAGGGATTGACTTCACCGCTAGGGATCTCCAGCATGCATTGAAGGAGAAAGGATTGCCTTGGGAGAAAGCCAAAGCATTTGACGGATCCGCCCTCATTGGAGATTGGTTGGACAAAAATGAACTGGACGACCTGAATCATCTCCATTTCGAATTGATCAAAAATGGAACAGTAATTCAAAAAGGAAATACCAATCAAATGTTGTGGACAATTGATGCCCTTATCGCCGAAATATCTAAATTTTTTACCCTTAAAATTGGAGACGTCATCTTTACTGGCACACCGGCAGGCGTGGGGCCGGTGGCGAAAAACGATGTTTTAGAGGGTCATTTGGAGGGTCAAAAAATGTTTTCTGTAAAAATAAAATAGGATGAAAGCAGAGTTGATCAGTATTGGGGATGAGATTTTGATTGGGCAAATCGTAAATACCAATGCTGTTTTTTTGTCCAAAGCATTGAACAAAATTGGGGTAGAAATCGCCCAGATCAGCAGCATTTCCGACCAAAAGGAGAACATTATCAGTGCCTTGGATGAGGCGAGAAAAAGAGCCAACTTCATTATCATGACAGGAGGACTGGGGCCAACCAAGGATGATGTTACCAAACACACCCTTTGTGAATATTTTGACGATCAATTGGTCAAGAATGAAAGGGTTTTAGAGCATATTGAAAATATTTTTAGGAAGTACGTCACCACCCCCATCAGTGAGATGAATCGTGACCAAGCCAATCTCCCCTCAAAGGCGACCCTGCTGCACAATGCTTATGGGACGGCCGCTGGGATGTGGTTTTCGGATCGTGGGCAAGTATTCGTTTCGTTGCCCGGAGTTCCCTATGAGATGGAAGCGCTGATGCGAAACGAGGTGTTGCCCAAAATTCAACAAGAATTTGTTTTGCCCGCTTTGTATCACAAAACCATATTAACCTATGGTCTAGGCGAGAGTGCCATTGCCGAAAGAATTGAAGCATGGGAAAACCAATTGCCCCATCCGATCAAGTTGGCGTATTTGCCGAGTTTGGGAAGGGTCCGCTTGAGGCTATCCACCAAAGGACAGGCTCTTGAAAAACTCAAAGAACAGGTGAATGAGCAGATTGAAAAAGTCATTCCTTTGATTGAAGACATCTATTTTGGAACAGAGGAAGATCAGTCCATTGAATTTTTGATAGCCAGTCGATTGAAAAAGATGGGAAAAACTCTTTCCTGTGCGGAGAGTTGTACTGGTGGTGCCATTGCCACCCGATTTACGGCCCATGCCGGTGCTTCCGAATTTTTTTGTGGAAGTGCGGTGACCTATGCCACCGAATCCAAGACCGACTTATTGGGGGTAGAAAAGTCATTGATTGAAAAGCACGGTGTGGTCAGTGGACCCGTGGCGGCGGCCATGGCATTGGGGGCACAAAAAAAGTATCAGTCAGACTATGCCCTTGCTACCACGGGTAATGCAGGTCCTACAAAGGGAGACCAGGGGCAAGAAGTGGGGATTGTTTTTATTGGATTGGCTACCCCAGATGGCGTGGAAAGTTTCGAATTCATGATGGGAAATAACCGTACCCGGGTGATTCAAAAAACCGTGAACCAAGCCCTTGAAACCCTCTACAGGGTCTTGTTGAAAGCGCCTGTTTAAATATGCTTTAATTTTTTTGTAACTACCCAAAAAAGTGTAAATTTGCATCCTGTTAAAAAACAACAACCATGTCTAGAGTTTGCGACATCACGGGAAAAAGGGTAATGTATGGAAACAATGTTTCCCATGCCATGAACAAAACCAGAAGGCGTTTTGATATCAATTTAATCAAAAAACGTTTTTATATCCCTGAAGAAGACAAATGGATCACCCTAAAAATCAAAGCCTCTGTGTTGAAAACCATCAACAAAAAAGGAATCAGTGCTGTGATTAAGGAAGCCAAAGCTCAAGGCATTTTATAAGTATCAACATGGCCAAGAAAGGAAATAGAGTTCAGGTAATTTTGGAATGTACAGAGCACAAAGAATCTGGGCAGCCAGGAACTTCTCGTTATATTACCACCAAAAACAAAAAAAATACGCCCGATCGATTGGAAATCAAAAAATTCAATCCTATTCTCAAGCGTATGACCCTTCATAAAGAAATTAAGTAGTTATGGCAAAGAAATCAGTAGCAACGCTTCAGACCGGATCAAAGAGAATGACCAAAGCCATCAAAATGGTAAAAAAAGAAGGGGTGAAATCTTATTCTTTTGTAGAGACTATTATTTCGCCAGATACGGCCAATGAGTGGTTGAGTAAACAATAAATTTTACCATCAATCCAAAATATAAGCTACTTTTACAGTAGCTTTTTTTATGGCTAAACCTATGAGTTTTTTAAAATCAATCTTCAGCTCAGAGAATAAAGAACAGTTAGACAAAGGCCTGTCTGCCTCTAAAAAATCCTTTTTTTCAAAATTAGGAACAGCTGTAGCAGGGAAGTCTACAATCGATGCCGAGCTGTTAGACGAATTGGAGGAGGTTTTGATTCGTTCGGATGTGGGGGTGGATACGACCCTAAAAATTATCGATGCTCTCGAGAGGAGGGTTGCTAAGGACAAGTACTTGGGAACCAAAGAATTGTCTCAGATTTTAAGAGAAGAAATTACCCTCTTATTAAAACAACACCAAGCAGGCGAAATCCATAACTTTGATGCTCCCCTTCCCAACCAACCGCATGTGATCATGGTGGTGGGTGTGAATGGAGTGGGCAAAACCACTACCATAGGAAAATTGGCCCACCATTACAGCCGAGCCGGCAAAAAAGTCATTTTGGGAGCGGCAGACACCTTTAGGGCAGGAGCCATTGACCAACTGCAAATCTGGGCCGACCGCGTAGGGGTGGACATTGTAAAACAGCAAATGGGTAGCGACCCTGCATCGGTAGCCTTTGACACGCTCCAGTCTGCAGTTGCTCAAAAGTGCGACTTGGTCATCATAGACACCGCAGGGCGGCTCCACAATAAAGTCAATCTCATGAATGAGCTAACGAAAGTCAAAAAAGTTATGGATAAGGTCATCCCCAATGCCCCACATGAGGTGCTTTTGGTGTTGGATGGATCCACGGGACAAAATGCTTTTGAACAAGCAAAACAGTTTACCAATGCCACAGAGGTAAGCGCAATGGCGATTACCAAACTCGATGGCACTGCAAAAGGGGGCGTGGTCATGGGAATTTCAGACCAATTCCAAATTCCTGTTAAGTTTATTGGGGTCGGCGAAGGTCTTGAGGATCTTCAGTTGTTCCATCCAGAGGCTTTTGTTGCCAGTTTTTTCAGTTAATTGAATAAGATGAAAATTTTAGAAAACACCTTATTTGTATTATCCGTTTTATTCGGATTGTTTGTGATCGGGCCCGAGGTAGAAACCCCTGGTTTGGAAAAACCGGTCCCAGAGATTTCCTACCCTATTGCTGAACTTAAATCATGGATTGATTCAAGAGAATCTAAATTTGAAAACATCAAACCGAACAATGCGTCTCAGTTAATTTTCTATGATTCCATTCCTCAAAAGACGGAATACAGCGTTTTGTACTTACACGGTTTCTCTGCCAGCATCGCCGAGGGCAACCCCGTCCACCTCAACATAGGAAAAGCCCTTAAGGCCAATGTTTATTTACCGCGACTCTATGACCATGGATTGATTGAGGCCGAACCCCTTTTGGACTTTACAGGACAGCAGTATCTCGACAGTGCCAAAGAGGCCTTGGCAATTGCCAAAAAAATAGGGGAAAAGGTCATCGTGATTTCGAGTTCTACTGGGGGTACCCTTTCCTTGATCTTGGGTGATGATCCACAAATCGCTGCTTTGCTTTTGTTTGGCCCCAATGTAGAGATTTACAATCCGGATGCCAATCTTCTCACCTTGCCTTGGGGACTTTATATCGCCCGTGCTGTATTGAACAGCAAATACCATACTATGGATAATATTACAGAGCAAAAACTGAATTATTGGACCACCCAGTACCGATTGGAGCCCACCATTCACTTACAAAAACTCGTAGAAACATCCATGCGCCCAGAGGTATTTAAAAAAGTAACCGCACCCGTGTTTATGGGATATTACTATAAAAATGCACAGGAGCATGACCGAG
>JAQCBK010000074.1 GCA_027621505.1 Bacteroidota bacterium
CAAATATAAAACTATCCCCTTTAATTATTGAATTTTTTTTGGATATAAATTCTTTATCACCATTACAACCCAAAATGCCAAAAGTATTATTGATATTAAAATATTGATTTTTACAATAATCCAAAGTAATTTCATCAACTTTCGATATATTGTACAGATGGATTGGTATATGAAAAATCGATGGTGGATTTGGGCGGTTACTGGAGTTTACTTGGCCTATAGAATTTATCTCTCAGTCGCTTATTGATGAATTTTGATATGAGAGTAAAATTATACATGGTAGTTCTATTCGTTGGACTTCAACAAAATTTTTTTTCACAAAACTTTGACATTAAAGAGGGAACAAAACGTATAGTTTTCATTGGAAATAGTATTACCTATGCCGGAACCTATGTAAGTTGTATTGATACCTATTTTTCCATGTTACACCCACAAAAAAAATTCGAAATCATCAATTTGGGTTTACCCAGCGAAACGGTATCTGGGCTTTCTGAACCAAATCACGCCAAAGGCGCTTTTCCTCGTCCGATCCTCAATGAGAGACTGGATAGGCTTTTAATCCAAACAAAACCAGACCTGGTGTTTGCGTGTTATGGAATGAACGATGGAATCTATCTCCCTTTTGATAAACAAAGATTTGAAAAATTCAAAAACGGCATCCATAAGCTCCATCAAGCCGTAACAGATTATGGTGCTGAAATTGTACATATCACCCCCCCTGTTTTTGACGGTGATGATAACAATTCCTATGCAAGAGTTCTTGACCACTACACCGACTGGTTAATCGAACAACGTAAAACCTTACAATGGAATGTGGTCGATATTCATTACCCTATGAAAAAAGAACTTGAAAGCCAACGCGCAGATAACCCAACTTTTGCCTTTGCAAAAGATGGAATTCATCCCAATGAGGAAGGACATTTCCTAATGGCAAAAAACATTCTAATCTACCTTGGAGCTAGGGAATTAGACCAATCTGATACTTCCATCCAAAATTTAATTTTTTCCTACCCAGATGGAGATCAAATCTTTGATTTGGTAAAAAAAAGGCAACAGCTACTTAAGGATGCTTGGTTAACTTTTATTGGACATCAACGTCCAAAAATGAATACAGGGTTACCATTAGAAGAAGCCAAACGTAAGGCAGAAAAACTCAAATTAAATATTGAAACTTTAGTCAAAAAGTATAAATCAACCCAAGTTACCCCATAAAAAACCCTCTACAAAGAGGGTTTTTTAATTGGTGAACCTTTGGTTATTCTGCCGTAATCTCAATTTTGTCTGTCAAAACAAGATACATGGGAACGAAAGGCAATATTGCCAAAATGATGTGAAAATATTGAACAAATTCAGGAACCTCAGAGATCCTGACAATATAAATACCAAATACATTGATCAAAGCCAGACATGTATAAATTTTCACAGCAGCTGACTTTGCCAACTTGCTTCCGTCGTAGGGAAGCTTGTTGGGAATGGCCAAAGAAGCTTGAATCAACCATAAAAAAGCAGCAGCTATATGGAGTGGCTCTTGACTTTGAGCATAAAAATTAAACTCTGAACCTATAACAATCAAGGCGTATAAGAAATAACCTAAATTAAAAAAAACTCTGTTTTTTTTCACCAACCCATAAAGGGTAATGAGAATGCAAATCGATGCAATAATAATTTGTGGTAACATTTAAATTGATTTTTGGTTTATATAACTAAAATAAAATTTTAATTAATCTTTTAAAAATTTAAAATCGTTGTTTGTTAAATTTTTCATAATAGAAAAAAACTTCCCCCATGATGCCTTTAGATCGATGATAATTGACCATTTCTACCAAAAGGGTATCATTGACGCGGTACCCTGCTCCCAAGGCTGTTAAAACACCGGCATAGATTTTCTTTCTTTCTTCAGGTGAAAGTTGATCTTCCAACTGGTCAATTATTTTTTTATAATCTTCAAATTTATACCGGTAAAACTGAGGAACTACAAAGTCGGCATAACCTCCTTTGATCCAATCGGGCCAAGATTGTAAATATTCCTCCTTCGACCAAGGATAGATGCTAGGTGCCCATGAAACTAAAACTTCAGGGCGGATGGATTTTACGCGATTATAAATTTTTTCCCCAAATTGATTCAATTGTTCGGATCGCCATTGAATCCATTCCTCCTCCTGGTGGTTTTCTGGAGGTGCGGCACCAAATTGATTCTGGTAAAGGGATACTGTGTAGTCATCATAGCCACCCTCAGAGGGCATGGCTGGCAATCGATCATCCCCTTGGATGCCATCAATGTCATACTCAGAAACCACTTCCTCTATCAATTCCAATAGAAAATTTTGAGGTCCAGGATGAAGCGCATTCCACCACATAAAATTATTTTTCTTTAAAATAGCACCAGTATGATCTCTGCCCAACCACTCAGGGGATTTTTTAATCCAAATACTTTCAGGATCATTGTAGGCAAATGAAAACCCAAATTCAAACCATGCGTGAATTTTAAGCCCCTCTTTGTGAGCCTGTTCAATCAAATAGGCCAAAGGGTCAAAATGAGACAACAATGGCTCTTGCTTTACACCAATGTACTTTTCCAAAACCTTGCTAGGATACTGCGTGAAACCCTTGTTCCAAACCACAACAAAGAGCTGATCGATTTGGTATTTCTTACAGTTAGAGATCAATCGTTTTATGCCTTCCTCCGATAGAAGTGCATCACTACCAACATTCGTTACCCAAACCCCCTTAAAAGCTCCCTTGGACAAATGCCTTTCTAGATAATTTTGATCCGTTTGACAAGCCATAAAAAGGCAGCACAAAGTCAAAAGTACTTTTTGGAAAACCCCTTTCATATTTAAATTTTGACTCTCCAATTTAATGAATTCTTATAAATAATTGAGAAATAGAGTCCTACTATCCATCTACGGATTCAATTAATTTTTAGACCAGTATGTGAATTTTATCTCTTGGGGTTGGGAAAAACTTTCTATTTTAGCACAAATGGTATTCCATTTTCAAACACTATCACTTGACTTTATGAGGAGATGAAAGTTCAACTAAAAAATGGCTTAATTGGGGTTTTACTTTTCCTCTTTTTTACAGCGTGCAATACGCCACCAGAGAGGGAAGTCGAATACCTATTCAAAGCCAGCATGTTGGTCAAAGAAAACCATACTTGGTACAAGGCTTTCAAATATTTTGGTGAGTTGATTGAAGAGCGTTCCAATGGCAGAATGAAATTGGAGGTATACCCCTCGGAGCAGCTGGCAAAGGAATTGGAAGCCATTCGATTGATCAGGGCCGGTGTGATTGACATGACCATTTCCGCCGGGTCACTTACCAATTTTGCAGAAATACTCACTTTTTCCGATATGCCTTTTTTACTTAAGGATACCCTGGCCATGCAAAAACTCATTAATAGTCCTATTGGAAAAAGAATAGAAAGGGAGATGATAGAAAAGATAGGGTTAAGAGCCATGGGCTATTTCCAGCGCGGTGAGCGGCATTTGACTTCCAATCGACCCATACGCCACCCTGATGATCTCAACGAACTCATCATAAGGGTTCCCAACGCCCCTTCCTATGTGGTGGCGTGGAAAGCCCTGGGCGCTAAACCTACGCCAATGGCTTTCTCCGAGGTTTTCTCTTCCCTACAACAGGGAACCATAGAGGCGCAAGAAAATCCCTTTGCCATGATTAAAAATGCCGGTTTTAGTGAAGTACAAAAGTATTTGAACCTCACCGGTCACCTAATCACTTGGGGTTACCCCCTGGTGGGAGAAAAACAATTTCAACGACTCCCAGAAGATCTCAAAGTCATTTTTCTGCAGGCGGCCAAAGAAATGCAAATCTATGAGCACCGGCTGTTCCTCCAGAATGAGGCAAGAGTTCAGGAACAACTCAAAAAGGACGGAATGACCTTTGTTGAAGTAGATAAAAACGCTTTTATGAAAAAAGGAGAACAAGCCGTCTTTGAAAGCCTATCTCCTGAAATGAAAGCAGTCTATAAAACCATAAAAGAGATCACGCAATGAGGGTGAAAATTCTTTTATCTCGGTTTTTAAAATACGGAACCCTCTTGACCAGTGGGGGATTTATCCTTGCGGTAAGCTTACAGATTTTTGCGCGGTTTTTTCTGAGCGATGTCCCACCATGGACCGAGGAGGCCTCAAGAGTATTGTTTATCTATGCCATTGCCTTTGCCAGTGGTTTGGCCTACCGAGGAAACTATTTTGTTTATCTGGAAGCCGTTTATGCGGGTTTGTCCCCTGCGACCAAAAAAACAATCGACTTGATTTCTCCCATTTTAAGCCTTGTCTTGTTCGGTACTTGTGCCTATTTCTCCCTTACCATGGTAAAGATGGGATTTGATGAGTATTCCCCTAGCATGCAAATCATTATGTTTGGCCCCTTTCTAAGCATACTGATTTTAAGTGTTTCCATAAGCTACTTCAGCCTCATTGACCTTTTAAACAAAATTAAATTTTGGAAATCATGATTATAGTCCTCATTTCAGTTTTTGTTATCTGTATGTGTTTGCGATTTCCTATTGCTTTTTCATTGGGTTTGTCTTGTTTGACCTATTTTGTTTTTAAAGGCACTCCATTGGTTGTAGTGCCCTTAAAAATGTATGCAGGGATTGATGTTTTTGTCTTGCTCAGTATTCCAGGCTTCATCATTGCTGGAAACCTGATGAACCAAGGGGGGTTGACCGATAAAATCATCGATTTCTGCAATCACCTTTTAGGACATGTTAGGGGAGGCCTGTCCTATGTAAATATCAGTGCCTCTATGCTTTTTGCGGGAATTTCGGGGACGGCAATTTCCGATACCGCCAGCTTGGGTGCTGTAATGATCCCCGCGATGAAAAAAGAAGGTTACGATAGTGATTTTTCGTGCGCCATTACCGCATCTTCCTCTACCGTAGGCCCAATCATTCCACCCAGTTTGCCCATGATTATTGCCGCTACCCTCAGCGGTTTGTCGGTGGGGAAACTTTTCCTGGCTGGAGCCGTCCCTGGATTGCTCCTGGGATTAGGACTGATGTTGGTTGCCTATTTTGTAGCCAAAAAGAAAAACTATCCCAAACATCAAAAGAGTACTCCGCTCCAGATTTTCAAAAGCTTTACCGATACTTTCTGGGCATTACTCATGACCTTGATCATCCTCTTTGGCATCATAGGGGGGGTCTTTACGCCCACGGAAGCCTCTGTGGTTGCCGTACTTTATGCCCTATTCATCGGGATCTTTGTTTATAAAAAACTCAACCTAAAGAATATCTCTGTAGTCATCTTGGACTCCATGAAGACTACGGCTTCGCTGATGATCTTGGTTGGTTTTGCCAATCTGTTTGGTTTTATTCTTATAACCGAGCAGATACCGCAACGCATTTCAGAACAAATTCTATTGTTCACTACCAATAAATACGCCGTACTGCTCTTAATCAACCTATTGCTTATCGTGGTGGGGACTTTTATGGAAACGATTGCCGCCCTATTGATCTTATTTCCAATTTTACTTAAAGTGGCTATCCAAGTAGATGTAGAGCCAATACATTTTACGGTTATTGCCGTTCTAAATTTAATCATCGGATTGACCACACCACCCGTTGGCGTTTGTTTATTTGTAGCCTCCAGTATTGGAAAAACTCCTATCGGAAAAGTAAGCAAAGCGGGATTGCCATTTCTCGGCATAAGCATTTTGGTGTTGACCTTAGTAACCCTTCTTCCTGAGCTGTCTCTTTTTCTTCCTAACCTAATTATGGATTAAGATCTTTCAAGGCCTCATATTAAAGCATAAAAGCCCCCACAATGAAAATGGGGGATTCATAT
>JAQCBK010000075.1 GCA_027621505.1 Bacteroidota bacterium
TTGCTGCCTCACGATTGTACATTTTGCTCACCGCATTCCATGTGGAACGGAGTGCGGCATCAATGGTTTTTTTTCTCAATTGTTTCATTATTCCAAAAATATAAAAAAATACTATGCATGCATAATATTTTACAGAAAAAAAAATTAAGGATACATTTCTTCAATCAAATGTTGATATTTTTTCTCAACCGCTTTGCGTTTCACTTTCATTGTAGGCGTGAGAAGGCCGTCTTCAACGGACCATGCTTCAGGGGTGAGTCGGATGACTTTTACTTGTTCCCATTTCCCAAATTTGTCATCGTTTGCCCTAATTTCTTTTTCAATTTGAGCCATCAAAGGGGCACAGCTTGCGATGGCAATGGGATTTTCGTCACAATCCACTCCCTGTTCCTCCAACCATAATTTGGACTGTTCAAAATTGGGTTGAATCAGTGCCGAAGCAAAATTTTTACCTTCGCCTACCACCATAATCTGCTCGATGAGCAACGACTGCTTGAGTTGTCCCTCAATAACCTGGGGCGCAATATATTTTCCTCCTGAGGTTTTAAACATTTGTTTTTTGCGATCGGTTATTTTCAAAAAACCTTCTTCATCCAACACACCAATGTCTCCCGTTTTAAAAAAATCACCTTCCATCACCAGTTGTGTTTGTTCGGGATCTTTGTAGTAACCTTTCATCACATTGGGCCCTTTACACCATATTTCACCATCTTCAGCGATTTTTACTTCTATTCCCTCGATGATCTTTCCCACCGTACCTACTTTCAATCCCTTGTTTCTAAGGTCATTCACAGAAATTGCCGGAGAGGTTTCCGTCAAGCCATAGGCCTCTGCAATGGTCATTCCTGCAGCGCCAAAAATCCTTACCAATCTTGGTTGCAAGGCGGCACTTCCCGAACAAATGATCTCCAGATTGCCTCCCAAGGCCTCCTTGAACTTGGAAAGCACCAATTTCTTAGCCAAAAAGTGTTTGACCTGGAAAAAAATTGACTGTCCTCCATTGGGTTCAAAGCGATGAGCGAGTGCAATTGCCCAATAGAAAAGTGATTTTTTTAATCCCTTTAGATCATTCCCTTTGCTGTAAATTTTATCATAAACTTTTTCCAAGAGTCTCGGTACAGCCGTCATAAAATTCGGCCGCACCTCTTTGAGATTATCACTGATCGTCTCTAAGGATTCAGCGTAATAAATCTTAATGTTGTTATACAAATAGCCATAAATAAAAGTCCTTTCAAAAATATGACACAGCGGAAGAAAGCTCAATGCAGTCTGATCACCACTACCATCAAAAGGAAACATTTGTGTGGCTGAAATTACATTGGACACAATATTATCATGACTGAGCATCACCCCTTTAGGAACACCTGTGGTGCCAGAGGTGTAGATGATGGTGGCGAGGTCATTGGGTTGGACTTTGGATTGGGTATCAATTAAAAGGTCTTTGTTTTCTATTTTTTTCCCCAACTCCAACAACTCAGACCAGTTTTTACACCCCTCAATCTCATCAAAAGAATAAATGCCTTTCAAGCCTTTCACTTCATTTCTAATCGAAAAAACTTTTTCATAGAGTGCCTGATCAGAAACAAAACAATACTGGCTCTCGGAATGATTGAGGATGTATTCATAATCCTTGGCGCTGATATTGGGATAAAGCGGAACCGATACTGCACCCACTTGCAAGATCGCCATATCCATTATCGACCATTCAGAGCGATTGTTGGTAGAGATCATAGCAATTTTATCTTGTGGGTTCACGCCCATTTCGATGAGTGCAGCAGCGACTAGTTGGGCTGACTCAAAAAATTGACCTGTGGAAACCGATTTCCATACCCCGGCCTTTTTGTCGTTAAGACAGTTTTCGATGGGAGTGTTTTCTAACTGAATCTTCAGTATATCAAAAATCCTGCTTGGCTTCATATTTCACCGCCTAAAATAGTAAAAAATGATCAATGAATTAGCTTTACTTTTCAGTAAGCCAGTTCCTTGCGTTTTCAAAAGCCCTGATCCACGGAGAAAAATCATCCTTCCGACCCTGTGGATAATGAGCCCAATTCCATGGAAAAGTAGAGCGCTCCAAATGGGGCATCATCACCAAGTGCCTTCCATCATCACTGCAAAGCATGGCCGCATTAAAATCTGATCCGTTGGGGTTGGCAGGGTAGCGGTCGTAATGGTATTTTGCCGGAATTTGGTATTGAGACGCTTCGTTGGGCAAGTGAAACTTACCCTCTCCATGTGCTGCCCATATACCAAGGGTACTTCCCTCCAATCCCTGCATCATAATACTAGAGGAGGCGCCTATTGTCACCGCTGTAAATTGACATTCAAACTTCCCTGAATCATTATGCAGCATCTTGGGCATTTGAAGGTGCTTGGGCGTGATCAAGCCCAATTCCACAAACAATTGGCATCCATTACACACCCCTAATGAGAGCGTGTCCTTTCGAGCAAAAAAATCGTCCAAACTTTTTTTAGCTTTGGGATTGTAGAGAAATGCACCCGCCCATCCTTTTGCTGATCCCAATACATCAGAATTTGAAAAACCGCCTACTGCGGCAATGAATTGAAATTCCTCCAAAGTCTTTCTGCCGCTAATTAAATCCGTCATGTGTATATCATACACTTCAAATCCTACAGCATGCATGGCATAAGCCATTTCTCTTTCCGAATTACTTCCCTTTTCTCTTATGATGGCTGCTTTGATCTTGGAGCTGGGCTGGGGGGCTAAAGCCCCATCAAAAGAAGATGGAAAACTGAATTCGAGCGGAGTTGTCTTATAATTTTCAAAGCGATCATGGGCACATTGATTTTGATTGGCATCCAGATCGGCAGAGGTGGAATACCACAAATCCCTGTATATCGATACATCCAGTTTCAATTCGTCCTCTTGGTTATGGATCAACAATACCCCTGAGTCATTCACTAGGCCGATCTGGGTACAAACTATGCCTATGGATTTAAAGTGGGCATGGAGGTCCACCTCACTTTGCAATACCAATCCCGAATTTTCTGCAAACAGCAAGGCCGTGCTGTCCTTTTCATTCAATGGACTCAAATCAATTTCCATTCCTACACGGGGGGAAGGAAAACACATTTCCAACAAGGTGGTTACCAAGCCTCCTGAGGAGATATCGTGACCAGAAATAATCTTCCCTTTCGAAATTAAATTTTGTACCCCGTCAAAGGTGTTTTTAAAAAGCGCAACATCCTCAATGCCAGGAGCCTCAGTACCAATCGCATTGAGCACCTGACCCAAAGAGGAACCGCCCAAAACATGTTTTTGGGAGGACAGATTGATGTAGTATAGTGCTCCCTGTTGTGGAATGGCGACCGGGGTCACCACCTTTTTTATATCGCTACATTGTCCTGCAGAAGATATGATTACTGTACCCGGGGCCAAAACATCCCCTTCGGGATATTTTTGTTTCATGGATAAGGAATCTTTACCTGTGGGGATATTGATCCCTAAGTCAATGGCAAAATCCGAGCAGGCTTTTACCGCACGATAAAGTCGATCATTTTCTCCGGGATTGTTACAAGGCCACATCCAGTTGGCAGAGAGGCTGATCGATTGGATACCTTCTGCCATGGGTGCCCAAATGATATTGGTCAGTGCTTCTGCAATGGCATTCACACTTCCCTTGGCAGGGTCAATCAGACCGATGACCGGTGCATGACCAATGGCCGTTGCCACCCCTTGCTGTCCTTTGTAATCCAACGCCATCACACCGCAGTTACTCAGTGGAAGTTGCAATGCACCCACCGTTTGTTGTTGGGCCACCCGACCCGTAACACAACGATCCACCTTATTGGTGAGCCAATCTTTACAAGCCACCGCCTCCAGTCGAAGCACATCACTGAGGTAGGATTCAAAATCCGAAAAATGGTAATCACTGTTCTCAAATGCTATTGTAGTCTTTTGATCCAAAAGCGTCGTTTTGGGAGCATCACCAAAAAGGGAACTCAGGGCGAGGTCAATGGGTTTCTCGTTTTTTTCCTCGTTGACAAAAGAAAAATGATGGTCGCCTGTCACCTCTCCTACGATATAAAAAGGAGCGCGTTCACGATCGGCTATGATTTGTAGCAATTTGGCATCACTTTTTGAAAGGACCAAACCCATGCGCTCTTGGGATTCGTTTCCAATAATCTCTTTGGCGGAAAGGGTAGGGTCTCCCAATGGAAGTTGATTGATGTGAATAATACCCCCCGTTTCTTCCACCAATTCTGAGAGACAATTTAAATGACCACCAGCTCCGTGATCATGAATGGAGATGATGGGATTTTTACTACTTTCCACCAAAGCCCTGATCGCATTGGCCACTCTTTTTTGCATTTCAGGATTGGATCTTTGTACTGCATTGAGCTCAATTTCATTACCAAATGCACCCGTATTAGCAGAGGAAACCGCAGCGCCACCCATACCGATTCTGTAATTGTCCCCCCCTAAAATAACGATGATATCTCCTTTTGAAGGGGCTTTTTTATGGGCCTGATCCAATACGCCATAGCCCACTCCTCCAGCCATCATGATCACTTTGTCAAAGCCCAATCTTTGATCTTTCTCTTGGTGTTCAAAGGTCAAAACAGAACCCGAAATCAGAGGTTGTCCAAACTTATTCCCAAAGTCTGAGGCACCATTCGATGCCTTGATCAACAGATCAATAGGGGTTTGATACAACCATTTTCGTGCGGGGAATGCAGTTTCCCATTGGCGATCTTCAGTTACCCTAGAGTAGGGGGTCATGTAAACGGCTGTTCCTGCCAACGGCAATGAACCCTGTCCTCCCGCAAGTCGATCCCGGATTTCTCCGCCAGAGCCAGTAGCTGCTCCGTTAAAAGGTTCCACCGTAGTAGGAAAATTGTGGGTTTCTGCTTTAAGCGATATAACACTTTGGATGGCATGGGTTTCGTACACACTGGGCGCAGCTCCATCTTTCGGAGCAAACTGCTCTATCTCAGGACCGCTTATAAAAGCAACATTGTCTTTATAGGCCGATACGATAGTATTGGGATTGGTTTTGGATGTTTTTTTGATCATCTCAAACAAACTCTCCTTTTGTTCTTCACCATCGATCACAAAACGCCCATTAAAAATTTTATGGCGACAGTGCTCTGAATTGACTTGAGAAAAACCAAAGACCTCTGAATCGGTCAATGAACGTCCCAATTTTTCTGACAATCCCTCCAAATAAGCCATTTCATCCTCGCTCAAAGCAAGCCCTTCAGTTTGATTGTAGGAACGAATGTCTGTTATACTTCTTATGGACTCAGGAGTGATGTCAATATCAAAAATAGCTTGATCCAGATGGGGATAGACTTCATACAGCATGGGGTCAAAAACGGGTTCAGGATCAATCTTATCGAACAACTCTATTCTTTCAATCCCAACAATATCCATGTTTTGGGTGATTTCAACTGCATTGGTGCTCCAAGGGGTAATCATATTGGCACGGGGCCCCAGAAAAGTACCTTCGATCTTTTTTTCACTCACCAAGGACTGCTCACCAAAGAGCCAGGTCATTTTTTTTTGGGTAGTTGGGTCTAATTTTGTTGAGCTTTGAACGGCATAAATACGGGAGGTGGGGTTTCCAAAAAAATAGATCATCCATTGGTTTTTGATAATCCAAAAATAAATTTTTTAGGGATTTTGGATTGCATCAATCCACTTCTAAAATCAATAACTTTTCAGCAATTTATTCACATTTTACGAAGCAATCGCGCACAATAAAATCCATCAAAACCGGTTTGGTGCGAAAAATAGGTCTG
>JAQCBK010000019.1 GCA_027621505.1 Bacteroidota bacterium
GGTACTGGCCAATGCAAAGGAAGATCCTGAAATTGGAAGTTCAATACTTGGTTTTCATTTGGAGGGCCCTTATATATCTCCAGTCGATGGATTCAGGGGGGCTCATTTGGAAAAATATACAAGAAAGCCCAATTGGCAAGAATTATTGGATCTTCAAAATGCCGCTAAAAATAATATTAAATTAATAACACTTGCTCCCGAGCTTGATGGTGCCATTCCGTTTATTAAAAAATGTGCAGACAGTGGAGTTGTAGTTTCTCTTGGACATCACAATGGATCTGTCTCCCAAATTAAAGATGCTGTAAATGCTGGAGCGAGAATGGCAACCCATTTAGGAAATGGTTGTGCCAATATGATACACAGACACCACAATCCAATATGGCCACAATTGTCAGAGGATCTAATCACTCCTAGTATTATTGCTGATGGTTTTCATTTAACCAAGGAGGAGGTTCGAACTTTCTTCAAAACCAAAGGCGCTGATAATTTAATTTTAGTTTCTGATGCTTTGGATTTGGCTGGATTACCCCCAGGAGAATACATTCGCGGCGAGAGAAAACTTTTGCTCACTCCCGATGTTGTTAAATTTCCAGATATTAATGGATTGGCCGGTGCAGCATCACCCATCAATAGATGTGTAGAAGTTATAATGGAATTTACTGAATGTAGCATTGAAGAAGCCATCAAAATGGCCTCTACCAATCCAGCGAAATTAATTTCTCTAAATGACCTTGGAGCAATAACCCCTGGTAAAAGAGCAGACCTAATTCTTTTTACTAAGATTGGAAATAAAATTGAAATCCAAAAAACTTTTGTCAACGGTAAACAAGTTTATTCAAAAGAATGATCAACCTGTGACATTTGATGTTGTGTTGTTCAAGAGAGCTTCT
Organism: Bacteroidota bacterium; assembly: GCA_027621505.1. GTDB lineage: Bacteria > Bacteroidota > Bacteroidia > Flavobacteriales > Flavobacteriaceae > UBA8316. The sequence continues at coordinate 891 of JAQCBK010000019.1, forward strand.
TTTGATAAAATAAAATTGGATTGATAGGATTATGAAATCTAGAATCACTTCTTTAAAGACTGTTCAGAGTGGAAAGTTTCGGTATTGAATAATTATATTGGACAACCAAACAATATAATTAGGATTAAATGATGATTTACCATCTCCCAAAAGCTAATGATTTTATGATGCTATTGAAGCAATCCTTGAGGGATGGAATCAATATGAAAAACATTTCCTGGAGACCAACAAGGGTAAACCAGATTCCTCAAAAAAAAAGTAATTGGAATTAACACAGATAGGGGATCGATTATGCAACATGAAATCATCGAATTTTGTCAATAAAAAAATTAAAATGAGATGTTTTAAAAAAAATGAGATAGTATGTATTTTTTTTTATCTTTAAAAAATTAAAAATTAGAACAAAATTTTGACCAAAATGAAAAAATTATTCTTTGCCCTTAGCCTAGTTGGGATATTGATGAGCCAATCTCTGACTTACGCCAATCCGATAGTAAAACCAATCATTCAAGAAACTGAGCAAGAAGAGGAGGCTGCCGTTGTTGGGGAAACAGCAGCTGCAGAGGCTTCCTTTACTCAGGAACTCAAGAAAAGATTCATCGAAGGAGGCCCTGGTTTCATGGGTATCGTTTTGATTTGTTTGATTTTGGGTCTTGCAATCGCTATTGAGCGGATCATCTATCTCAATTTAGCTACCACCAACTCACAAAAACTGACTGCCGGTGTTGAAGAAGCACTTGCCTCTGGAGGTGTTGATGCAGCCAAAGAGCTTTGTAGAAATACCAAAGGACCTGTAGCGTCCATTTTCTACCAAGGATTGGATCGTGTTAATGAAGGAGTGGAAAGTGCCGAAAAAGCAGTTGTTGCCTACGGTGGTGTTCAAATGGGACAATTAGAAAAGAATGTTTCTTGGATTTCATTGTTTATCGCTCTTGCGCCCATGCTGGGGTTTATGGGTACGGTAATCGGTATGATTCAGGCTTTCGATAAAATTGAAGCCGCTGGAGACATGCAACCTTCATTGGTGGCAGGGGGTATTAAAGTCGCGCTTTTGACCACCGTTTTTGGTCTGATCGTAGCCATTATCCTACAAGTCTTTTACAATTATATAATTGCAAAAATTGATAGTATCGTTAATGATATGGAAGACGCTTCCATCAATTTGATCGATATCTTGGTTGCTCAGAAAAAATAAAAGCGAAGATGAAAGTTCAAAATATTATTAAAATCATAAGTGCCGTTATAGGGCTGATTGCTGCATTTTTCCTGCTCAGGATCATTTCTACGGGGGATGAAGATATCAAAATGGCTGCCAGTATGGGCGATTTTGGTGCGGTCTCTCCTTTAGTAGAGTTGGCCAGGATAGTCCTATTGATTACAGTTGCCGTTACTTTGTTATTTACCTTAAGGGGATTGTTTTCTGATTTTTCAAAATTGAAAAAAGCGGGTATTTCCATTGGTCTTTTCTTGCTTGTTGTGGTCTTGTCTTATTTGCTTTCCGAGGGTGTTGAAACCCCATTGAAAGACGGTGAAGTACTTTCCGAAAGCGGGTCAAGATGGGTAGGTACCGGCATCAGAACTTTTTATATCCTTTCTATAGTGGCCATTGGTCTGATGTTATTTTCAGGAGTGAGTAAAATCCTTAAAAGATAAAAAGCTATGGCAAAGAGATCAGCCCCTGAGGTCAATGCTGGATCGATGGCAGACATAGCCTTTCTGCTCCTCATTTTCTTCTTGGTAACCACCACCATCGAGACAGACAGTGGTATCAACAGAAAACTTCCTCCCATGGAGGAAATTGAAGATCCACCAATCATCAAGCAGAAAAATATTTTTTCGGTTGTTGTAAATAAAAACAACCAATTGTTGGTAGAGGAGGAGTTGACAGACATTGACGACTTGCGCCGTTTAGCCGTGGAGTTTCTTGACAATGGAGGAGGAGAAGGTGAAGAGGCTTGTGATTTTTGCTTGGGAGCTCGTGATCCAAAGTCATCAGACAATCCCGACAAAGCGATTATCTCTTTAAAAAACGATAGGGAAACTTCCTACAAGGTCTATATTGCCGTTCAAAATGAATTGGTTGCTGCCTACAACGTTCTCAGAGATCGTGAATTTTTAAGATTGTTTCCTAACGAACGAATGAACTTTGTGGATGCCAATAAGAAATATACTGATCCCAGAACCTCTCCAGAGGAGAAAGAAAGACTCAAGCCCAAATTGGATGAAGTTAAATTGATGTTTCCTCAGAAGCTGTCTGAGGCAGAACCGAGTAAAACCAACTAAAAGTACATTCAGTCATGTCAAAATTTAAAAAGAAAAAAGGAGGGGACTTGCCCGCGATTTCTACCGCTTCACTTCCAGATATTGTATTCATGTTATTGTTCTTTTTTATGGTTGCAACTGTTATGAGGGACAGTACTTTGATGGTGAAAAATCAGCTGCCAGTTGCAGACCAAATCCAGAAGTTGGATAAAAAGGATCGGGTGATGTACATCTACGCTGGAGCGCCTTCCAGTCGTTACGTGGATAAATATGGAGCTCTTCCTCGTATCCAGTTAAATGATAAATTTGCCACCGTTTCTGAGGTCGGAGCATTTGTGCTGGCAGAACGCGCCTCCAAACGTGAAGAGTTACAGAACGTTCTGACCACTGCATTAAAAGTAGATGGTGAAACCAAAATGGGGTTGATTACTGACATAAAACAGGAACTCAGAAAAGTGAATGCATTGAAGATCAACTATACCACTCGGGTGGGAGCCTATTCACAAAACATTGATTAAAAAAACAACGAAATAAAAAAAAGTGCCTTCGCGGCACTTTTTTTTTGCCCAAATCTGGGGGTAAACTAACTTTGTAAGGATTTAAAAATATGACGCTTCGTTTTCTATTCTTTGGATTTTGTTTTTTGGGTATAGGTATACTTTCGGCTCAGGATGACGACTTACCCATTAAATATAGAGAGGATCAGTTTTATGTTAGTTTTGCCTTGCAGCTCCAACAACAAAATATAAGTGGATTCAAGCAAAATGGTTTCTCCAATAATTTTCAGATTGGATTTATAAGAGACATTCCAATCAATACTAAGGGAACATTTGCCATAGGATTGGGGGTTGGATATGATTACAATCGATTGGTATCAAACCTTAATTTATCCGAAATAGAGAGTAAAATGAAATTCAGTCTTACTGAGAACCAAAAAAACCTACAAACCTTTTCATCTATCGTATTTCCCTTATCCATCCGGCTTCGTTCCTCAACACCATATCGAACCGACTTTTGGAGGGTCTACGGCGGACTGAAATATCGCCTTCTTCTTTCCTCGCGTTTTCACCCAGTTATTGGAGCTTCTTTTAATAATGATCGCATTAATAAAAACAACACTGCTGTTTTTCTATCAATGGGCTACAATACATGGAATTTGTTTTTGGAATACGATCTCAACTCAATCTATAAAAGAGAAACAGCACTTTTTTCTGGGGGTTATTTGGAGCTTCAAACCCTTAAAATAGGTTTGATTTTCTATCTACTTTAATTAGATGGATTTTCTTAGACGTGCCACTGGTATGTCCATTTGCTCTCGGTACTTGGATACTGTCCTTCGCGCCACATTATAACCTTTTTCTTTCAGTAGTTCAGACAAAGCCTGATCAGCAAGTGGATTCTTTTTGTTTTCTTCTGAAATAAGTTGGTTTAAAATATTCTTTATTTCAATGGTCGATACATCCTCTCCCTCCTGGTTTTTCATTCCCTCAGAGAAAAGGCTTTTTAATAGTTTAACCCCATAAGGAGTGTCAATATATTTACTGTTGGCCACTCTAGAAACAGTGGAAATATCCATATCAATCTTATCGGCGATGTCCTTCAATATCATAGGTTTCAATTTTTGCTCATCACCTGTAAGAAAATAGCTACGCTGATAATCTACAATAGCATTGATACACAGGAATAGCGTGCGGTAACGTTGTTCTACTGCCTCGATAAACCATTTGGCTGCATCCAACTTTTGTTTGATGAACAACACGGCCTCTTGCTGGGACTTGTTTTTTTCAGGAGATTCAGCATAGCCCGAAAGCATTTCTTTGTAATCATTTGAAATCCTAAGTTCTGGAGCGTTTCGTCTGTTTAAGACCACATTGATGTCGCCATTTTCAATGGTCAATATAAAATCAGGAACAATATGATTGTTTTGGTTGGTTTCCGAAAGTGCGCTTCCTGGTTTGGGATTTAATTTGGCGATTTCATCAAATACTTCGCGTAATTCGTCCTCTGAAATATCAAATCGATTTTGTAGTTTTTTGTAGTGTTTTCTTGAAAATTCATTAAAAGCTTGGTCGATGATTTTCCTCGTCAGTTCAATAATAGGTCGATCTTTGGCTTTCCGATGCAATTGAATGGATAAGCATTCTTGTAGCGTTCTGGCTCCAACTCCAGGAGGATCCAACAATTGTATCTTTTGAATGATTTTTTTCAGGTCTTCTCCCTCGATGAAGATGTTCTGGGTAAAAGCCAAATCATCAATAATTTCCTCCTCGGTCCGCCGTAAATACCCACTGTTGTCAATACTACCAATAATGAATTCAGCAATAGGCCGCTCTTCTTCATTCAAGATCAAATTTTGAAGTTGGCTTTCAAGGTACTCATGAAAACTCGTCCCTCCAGAAAATGGAATTTCTCTCTCTTCCTCCTCAGAGGATTGACCAGGGGACTGCATTCGGTAGTTTGGAATTTCATCATCACTTAAGTAGGCGTCAATATCAATGTCGTCTGTATCTATTATTTGATCATTATGATAGTCATCGAACGGATCATTTTCATCCAAGTCTTTCTCGTTTATTTCTTTTCCTTTTTCAAGTGCAGGATTTTCTCCAATTTCAGATTGAATGCGTTGCTCCAAATCCAATGTTGACATTTGAATAAGCTTCATCAACTGAATCTGTTGTGGAGACAGTTTTTGAGAGAGTTTGGTTTGGAGCTGTTGCTTTAACATTTTATGAAATAACTTTCATAAAGATAAAAAAAGTAATGCGAGGACTGATGATTAAAATGAAGCGTTTTGAGGGGTTCTTGGAAAAGGAATGACATCTCTGATGTTGTTCATTCCAGTTGCAAAGAGAACCAATCGCTCAAAACCCAGTCCAAAACCACTATGGGGAGTACTCCCAAAACGCCTGAGATCCAAGTACCACCAAAGTTCCTCTGGGTCAATGCCCAAGGTTTCAATTTTCTTTTCTAAAACCTCCAATCGCTCTTCTCTTTGCGACCCTCCTACAATTTCTCCGATGCCGGGGAAAAGAATGTCCATGGCTCGAACGGTTTTTTCATCCTCATTCAGCCGCATGTAGAAAGCTTTTATCTTTGCCGGATAGTCATAGAGAATTACGGGAGCATTAAAGTGTTTCTCAACCAAATAACGTTCGTGTTCACTCTGTAAATCAGCACCCCACTCATCGATCAAATACTCAAATCTTTTCTTTTTGTTGGGCTTGCAATTTCGGAGTACGTCTATGGCTTCTGTATAAGATACCCGTTTGAAGTCGTTCTCTACTACAAATTTAATTTTTTCGATCAGTCCCATAGGACTTCTTTCATTTTGAGGCTTTGTTTTCTCCTCATTAGCCAACCGTTGATCCAAAAACTCCAAATCCTTTTCACATTTTCCCAAAATATACTCCAGAATATATTTGATAAAGGCTTCTGCAAGGTTCATGTTGTCCTCCAATTCATAAAAAGCCATCTCAGGTTCAATCATCCAAAACTCTGCCAAATGACGTGAAGTATTCGAATTTTCAGCTCTGAAAGTAGGTCCAAAAGTATAGATGTTTCCCAGCCCTTGTGCATAGGTTTCACCCTCCAGCTGCCCTGATACGGTAAGGTGGGTTTCTTTACCAAAAAAATCTTGCTTATAATCCACTGCTCCCTCATCATCCAGCGGGGGATTTTTTGCGTCTAAAGTAGAAACCCTAAACATCTCTCCTGCTCCCTCGGCATCGCTTCCAGTAATTATGGGGGTATGGACATAACAAAAACCTTTTTCTTGAAAAAATTGATGTATGGCAAAGGATAGTACAGATCGTATTCTCATCACAGCACTAAAAGTCGCTGTTCTCACCCTCAAGTGGGCTTTTTCTCTTAAGAACTCAAAGCTGTGTTTTTTGGGTTGGATCGGATACAACTCAGGATCAGCTTCACCAACGACATTAAGCTGTTCAACCAATACTTCTACAGATTGGCCGCTACCCATACTTTCTACCAATTTACCCGTAATTTGTACTGCTGCGCCTGAATTTATTTTCTTGAGAAGGGCTTGTTCAGTGTTTTCAAAATCAACAACACATTGGAGGTTTTGCTGTGTGGAACCGTCGTTTAGAGCGATGAATCGGTTGGCGCGAAATGTTCTTACCCAACCTCTTACACTTACAGTTTTATTTTTTTTTGGCTGTGCAAATACTTCAGCCAATCGAAGGTAGTTCATGCCCATGATTTTTCTGCGCAAAGATAGTTTTATTTACAAAAATAGGTTTAAGTTTTTTTGTTGTGTCCTTTAGAGACGATATCGATTCTGGGTTCTTTGATTACCTTTTCATTGCTTACCGTATCCTCTAAAGAAATGAGCAGGGAGGGGAGAAGAATTAAATTGGCCAACATGGCAAATAGCAGGGTCACAGAAACCAATCCTCCCAAGGCTACCGTCCCTCCAAAGTTTGAACTCATGAATACGGCAAAACCGAAGAATAGAACGATCGAAGTATAAAACATACTTACAGCAGTTTCTCTAAGGGAATTATAAACAGCAGATTTTATTCGCCATTGATTTGCAATTAACTCTTGGCGGTACTTGGCCAAAAAATGAATGGTATCGTCAACTGAAATACCAAAAGCAATACTGAACACCAAAATGGTAGATGGTTTTAGAGGAATACCAGAAAATCCCATTACACCCGCTGTAATAATTAAAGGGAGTAGATTGGGAATCAAGGAAATAACGATCATTTTAAATGATCTGAACATATAGGCCATGAACAAGGCTATGAGTAAAATGGCCAAAGAAAGGGAGAGTATCAAATTGCGGATCAGGTAATGCGTTCCTTTCAAATAAAGCAACGATTTACCAGTTACTTTAACTTCATAACGATCTGGGGGAAAAATTTTATCAATTTCCTTTAACAGATCTTCTTCAATTTCCTCGATCCGCTCCGTTTTGATGTCTTTCATAAAGCTGGTTATCCTATTGTATTGTGCAGTGCTATCGACATAATTCTGCATCAAACCCTCTGCGTCATCTACATTTTTGAGATAGCGTGCAATAAAGCTGTTTTCTTGCGCAGTAGGGAGCTTATAGTAGTTTGGATTTCCATTGTAATAGGCTTGTTTGATAAATTTGGCAGCGCTTACAGAAGAGATCGGGGCGGATAGTTCCGGTATTTCTTGGATAAATTGTTCGAGTTGGTCAATTCTCTTTAATGTTGAAAGTCTTGTAGCTCCTCCCTTACGCTGGGTATTGACAATTATCTCTACAGGAACGATGCCATTAAATTCCTGATCAAAAAAGCGGATGTCTTCAAAAAAATCAGATTTTTTAGGCATGTCTTCAATGATACTGCCTGATATCTTGATTTGATAAATACCAATGATGCCAAAAATCAAACCCATGATGGAGATCACAAAAATATTAATCCTTTTGTGCCTCACTTTGTTTTCCATCCAGTTGACAAATATTTTTAAGTATTGACTGCTCAAATGTTTTAAATGCTTCTTGTTGGGGCGTTGCATAAAACTATAAGTGATAGGAATGATGAAAAGAGAAAGGAGGAAAATGGCAATAATATTGATGGAGGCGACGATACCAAACTCTTTTAAAACCTTACTGTTGGTTAAAATAAAGGTCGCAAAACCCGAGGCCGTTGTAAGGTTGGTCATCAGTGTGGCATTGCCAATTTTCATGATCACCTGCTGGAGTGATTTGGCTTTATTCCCGTGTTTGGCGACTTCTTGTTGATATTTATTGATCAGAAAGATACAATTGGGTACGCCGATGACAATGATCAGTGGGGGGATCAATGCGGTGAGTATGGTAATTTCATACCCTAGCAAGCCCAAGATTCCAAAGGCCCACATCACGCCAATGATCACCACAAACATGGAAATAAACGTCGCCCGAAAAGATCTAAAAAAAAGAAAGAAGATCAGGCTGGTTAGCAACATGGCAGAGATAACAAATACCCCAATTTCATCCACTATGTTTTGGGCGTTGAGGGTTCTGATGTAGGGCATACCTGATATTCTAACGTCCATGCCCGTATCTTTCTCAAAAGCATCTATCAAGGGTATGAAAGTCTTAAAAATGAAGTCTTTTCTTTGGGCTGTATTAAGAATGTTTTTATCCAAGTAAATCCCGGATCTTATGGTTTCACCACCTTTGTTGTACAGTAAATTATTGTAAAACGGCAGCTCTAGGAGTAGCTTTTGTTTGAATTTTTCGATGTTGATTTGGGCAGGATCAAAAGCGGGTTTTAATACAAATTTTTGGGCCGCTTCATCTTTCACCAACTCCTTGAGATTATCAACAGATAAAATAAAATCTACCTCTGAAAAAGTTTCAATTTTTTTGTTGAGGGCCATCCATTTATCAAAGATCTCTCGATCAAAAAATCGCTCATCTTTAATGGCAATAACCATCATATTGCCGTCTTCGCCAAAAGTTTTTACAAAGGCATCGTATTGAAGGTTCTCTGGGTGATTTCGTGGAAGGAGATTGGCCTCAGTAAAAGTAAAACGCATATACTGCCACTGGAAAGCCAAAAACAATGTAATTAGGAGAATCCCTCCTATGATTGTAAAACGATTTCTAAGGATTAAGCTGGCTACTGTTCCCCAAAAGTTTTTTTTGAGTTGAATCATCTAATGGGACTAAAAGCCATAAAAGCTAGACTGTTAGTATTTCTTTTTCCTTGATATTGAGAATCTCATCCACCTTTTTTATGAATTGGTCGGTGAGTTCCTGTACGTCAATTTCAGCATTTTTTTGCAAGTCTTCCGACCCATCGGTTTTCTTAATATCATTGTTGGCCTCTTTTCGAGCATTTCGTATGCCTACTTTGGCATTTTCTGCTTCTGACTTTGCCAATTTAACCAATTCTCTCCTCCGTTCTTCGGTGAGAGGGGGAATGTTGATGATAAGAGATTCGCCATTGTTCATAGGGTTAAAACCCAAATTGGCTTGCAAAATTCCTTTTTCGATCTCGGGGAGCAATGCTTTTTCCCAAGGTTGGATGCTCAAAGTTCTTCCGTCGGGAGTGTTTACGTTGGCCACTTGACTGATTGGAGTAGGGGTACCGTAATATTCCACCATAACACTATTCAACATGATGGGATTGGCTTTACCCGCTCTGATATTAAGGAGTTCCTTTTCCAAGTGTCTAAGGGATAAATTCATGCTCTCCTTGGTAGCTTCAATAATAAAATTTATATCATCATTCATAATGAGAAAATTTAAATATCTACTCGGGTTCCTATGTTTTCACCAGATATAATTCGGCTTAAGTTCCCTTTGGTATTCATGTCAAAGACAATAATTGGGAGATTGTTCTCTTGACTCAAGGTGAATGCGGTAGTATCCATAATTTGAAGTCCTTTTTTGAGTACTTCATCAAAAGTCAGAGAATCAAATTTTACAGCACTTTTATTTTTTTCGGGGTCTTCATTGTAGATCCCATCCACGCGTGTTCCTTTTAGAATTACATCTGCATTGATTTCAATGGCCCTTAATACAGCGGCTGAATCGGTAGTAAAGTAAGGGTTTCCTGTGCCTGAACCGAAAATTACAACCCTGCCTTTTTCCAGATGACGGGTCGCTCTTCTTCTGATAAATGGTTCTGCGATGGCCTCAATTTTGATTGCGGTTTGCAATCTTGTAGGAACGTCTTGGTTTTCCAAAGCTGACTGAAGGGCCAAACCATTAATTACCGTGGCAAGCATTCCCATATAATCTGCTTGAACTCGATCCATTCCTTTGCTGGCTCCAGAAACTCCTCTAAAAATATTCCCACCGCCAATAACAATGGCAATTTCTGTTCCAGCTTCTTGAATTTTTTTGATTTCAACAGCATAGTCATTGAGTCTCACAGGATCAATCCCATGTTGTTGTTGTCCCATTAGCGCCTCACCACTTAGCTTTAAAAGAATTCTTTTGTATTTCATAGCACCTAATCTCACAAATATAACAAATAAAGAGAGAATTTTTATACCGCCTTTAAACTCAAATCAATGGGTATCGCACCATAGGTAATGGCCCCCATTGATACGTAATTTACTCCCGTTTCCGCATATGACAATAGCGTGTCTTCCGTAATGTTTCCAGAAGCCTCCGTCTCGAATTTTCCATTGATTTTCTCAATCTTCTCAGCAAGAATTTTAGGGGTCATATTGTCCAGTAAAATTCTTTTTACCCAAGGAAAATCCATTACTTGAGTTATCTCTTGATCATTTCTAACCTCCACAATAACAGGGATATCGTATTGATTTTGATCCAAATAAGCTTTGGTTTTTATCAAAGCTGGTTTGACCCCACCACAAAAGTCAATGTGGTTGTCTTTGATCATGATTGCATCGAATAAACCCATACGGTGATTATATCCCCCACCAATACTCACGGCCCATTTTTCGGGATATCTAAAGCCAGGAGTGGTTTTGCGGGTATCCAATATTTTACAATCTGTATGTTTAATTTTTTCACTCAACCTTCTTGAGAGAGTCGCAATACCGCTCATTCTTTGCATACAATTCAAAACCAGTCTTTCGGTAGGTAGCAATGATTTTGCTTTTCCCTTTACCCTAAAAGCGACGGCTTCAGATTGAAGTACATCTCCCTCTTTTACCAAAGTTTCCATTTCAACAGCAACGTCATAATGATGAAATATCTTCTCTGCCAATTCGATGCCAGCGATTACACAATCATTCTTTACTTTTAGGACGGCCTCCCGAACTGTAGCATCGTTAAAGCAGGCATTACTGCTGTGATCTCCCGCTTCAATATCCTCTTGGAGGGCTTGGCCTATAAAGCGATCAACCGCATTTTTATATGATTGGTAAAAGTCAGTCAACGTAATCTTGATTATAAAAGACCCCTATGTTTTCCTTCAATCCTTGGGACTGTTTGATCATTAAATAGGCCACACTCACCATATTTCTGAGTTCGCAAACCCCCAATGTCAACTTATTTTGGCGGTAAATTTCCTGTGTTTCCAAGAAGATATTTTTCAATGTCGCCTCTGCTTCCAACAAGCCCATTGAAGTTTTGAAAATACCCACTTTGGTCGTCATTAGATTTTGCAATTGTTTTTTCAATTTTACAATGGCATCGATTTTTTTGTTGGAGATATAATGTTCTCCTTTCCAATCGGGGAGATGGGTATAGAAATCTTGCGGGGGTAGATTTTTTTTCATTTGTTCGATAGAGTCCAGTGCAGCGCGATGAGAAAAAACAAGGGATTCCAAAAGTGAATTGGATGCCAAACGATTGGCTCCATGTAGCCCTGTATAACTGCATTCACCAATGGCATAGAGCCCTTTGAGTTGTGATTCCCCGTAGTGATTCACACGGATCCCTCCACAAAAATAGTGAGCTGCAGGGATGACGGGTATGGGATCTTTTGGAGGGTTGATGCCCACTTTCTTACAATTTTCTCTTATGGTTGGAAATTGATTTAAGAAAGCTTTTTCACTGATGGAACTACAATCCAATAGAACATAGTCATCCCCTGACTGGTTGATCATTTCAGCAATGGATCTCGCAACGATGTCTCTTGGTGCAAGTTCTGCTTTTTCATGACGCTTTAGCATGAATCGCTCACCTGCAAGGCTTTTTAAAAGGGCTCCTTCTCCTCGAACAGCCTCCGAGATCAGGAAAGTATTTCCATTGACTTTAGGGTACAATGCGGTTGGGTGAAATTGAACATAGGGAAGCCCCTCCATATAAACTTTTGCCCTATAGGCAGCCCCCAAACCGTCTCCAGTAGCATTTTTTGGATTGGTCGAATGAGAAAAAAGTTGTCCCGCCCCTCCTGTACTCAAAACGGTAATTTGGGCACTTATTTTGATGATTTCTTGTTCCAAATTCGAAATCACATAAGCACCGTAACATCTTTTATATTCACTCCCACTATGATGGTCTGTAATTAAATCGACAAGGGTATGATTTTCCAAAAGAGAAATATTGGCAAAAGTCTTGATCTTTTTGATTAAAGATTTTTGAATCTCAAGTCCTGTTTTATCCTTGTGATGAACGATTCTTTTTTCGGAATGCCCTCCCTCCTTTGTAAGATGCAATTCATTGCTTTTGACATCAAACTGAGCTCCCCACTCGATCAATTCTTGAAGTCGATCGTGCCCTTCTTCCACCACAAATTTCACCACTTCTTCATCGCATTGTCCGGCCCCTGCTATAAGGGTATCTTCCACATGCTTTTCAAAGGAGTCTTTTTTAAAATTAGAGACTACAGCGATGCCTCCTTGAGCATAGCGTGTATTGCTTTCGAGCAAATTATTCTTTGAAATCATAGTGATTTCTATATCGGGATTTTGTTCTGCCATTTTGATGGCGTAAGTCAATCCGGATATACCGCTACCGATTACAAGTATATTGGTGTCCATGATCAGCCCAAATTTAGCATTCGTCTGATGGGTTGTTTGGCTTTTTCAATCAGGGATTGGGAGAGGAGAATTTCTGGCTTTTCATGTTCCATACATAGGTACAATTTCTCCAGTGTATTGAGCTTCATAAAGGCACACTCACTACAAGCGCAAGTTTCATCCTCCACAGGGGCGGGGATAAAAGTCTTTTGAGGACAGCGCTTTTTCATTTCGTGCAGTATTCCTGCCTCAGTGGCTACTATAAAACTTTGGGCACTATTTTGTTGAACATAGTTGAGAAGCCCAGAAGTGCTGCCGATATAGTCCGCAATTTCAAGAACCTGTGATTCACTTTCAGGGTGGGCAATGAATTTTGCCTTTGGGTACTCCTTGGCCAAGGAAACAATCCTTTCAAAAGAGAAAGCCTCATGGACAATACAGGAGCCATCCCACAAAATCATGTCCCTTCCAGTTTGTTTGATCAGATAGCGACCAAGGTTCTTGTCAGGGGCAAAAATGATGGTTTCTCCTTCAGGGATTGAATCAATAACGCGCACGGCATTGCTGGAGGTACAAACGATACTACTGAGTGCTTTTATTTCTGCAGAGCAATTGATATAGGTTACGACCTGGGCGCCGGGATATTGATCAATGAATTTTTTAAAATCTTCGGGAGGACAAGAATCGGCAAGCGAGCAACCTGCATTCAAATCTGGTAAAACAACCTTTTTGTTGGGGTTGATGATTTTTGCGGTTTCGGCCATAAAGTGTACCCCCGCAAAAACGATCATTTCAGCAGCCACTTTTTCAGCTGCTTGGGCGAGATAAAGGCTGTCCCCAAGATAATCTGCTAACTCTTGTATCTCAGCCTCTTGGTAATAGTGGGCAAGTAATACAGCGTTTTTTTCTTTCTTGAGTCGCTTGATCTCGGCGACCAAATCCGGACCTTTCGGAATCTCGAAGTCCAAGTATCCCTTCTGACCCAATCGTCTTGTTACCTCATTTGAGGTGAGCTCCATATTTGATATGATTTAATGCAAAATTATTAAAAATCAAGGATTTTCAATCCAAGCTAGGTGGATATTCTATTAAGCTGATCAACGATCTGCTCGGGAGTCAGGGCATCATCAAGAGAAAATTGTCCTATAGCAGTTCGCTTCAAACGGCTCAGATAAGCTCCTGAATCAAGGGCAGCACCAAAATCGTGAGCCAAGGACCTGATATAGGTTCCTTTTGAACAACGGATTAAAAAATCCACATTTGGAATTTCAATTTGGGTAAGATCAAAAGTGTAAATACTTACTTTTCGAGCCTCTATGTTTATTTCCTCTCCTTTTCGGGCATACTCATAAAGTCGTTTCCCCTCTTTTTTAATAGCAGAGAATAGGGGAGGGTACTGCTCGATAAGCCCCTCAAATTTTTTTTTCGCCAATGCAAGCCCCCTAGGGGTGATATGATTTGTAGGGTAATGTTGATCGATGGCTGTTTCTAGATCATAGGAGGGGGTCGTAGCGCCAAAGGTGATGGTGCCGGTATAGGTTTTTTCTAAAGCTTGCACATCGGCAATTTTTTTGGTCATTTGACCCGTACAAATCAAAAGCAGTCCTGTGGCCAAGGGATCGAGGGTTCCAGCGTGCCCTACCTTTATTTTTTTTAGTCCGTATTTTTTTTTGATCGCCCACCTTAATTTATTCACGGCCTGAAAAGACGTCCAATGCAAAGGTTTGTCCACCAGTAAAAGTTGACCTTCCAAAAGCGAATCCAATGACAAGTTCATATTAAAAACCGATAAGGATGGCGATTGAACCCACCGCCAAACAATAGAGACTGAAGTATTTCAGTTGACTTTTTTTGACCAAAGCCACCATCCAACGACAAGCAAAAACCCCACTCACAAAGGCACTTAAAAAGCCCAATAAAAGCGGAAGGATTGAAGCACTCTCTTGGGAGAGATCTCCATCGATAATGCTTTTTGCCATACTTCCCAAAATAAGGGGAATGACCATCAGAAAAGAAAAGCGCGCGGCTTGGTCTCGATCCATTTTAAGCAAAACGGCCAGTGCAATAGTAGCACCACTTCTGGAAATGCCCGGCAGGATGGCTACGGCTTGTATGAACCCAATAGACAGGGCTTTGACATAATTCAGCGGTTGATCCCCCTGTTTCACTCGGTCTGCCATATACAAAAGAACAGCGGTGAAGATCAAGAACGCACCCACCAAAGCAATTTTACCATCGAACAAGGAAGCAATAAAATCTTCGAAAAACAATCCAACAAAAACAGCTGGAATCATGGAGAGGATGATTTTTAAACTAAAATCCAAACTCTTTCCTTTTTTAAAAGTCAACAAATCTGACAGTATCTTTAGAATGTCTTTCCTGAAAACAAAAATGGTACTCCATGCGGTAGCAGCGTGAAGCGTAATGGTAACCATTAGACTCTGCTGATTTTGGTAGTCATTTCCAAACAAGGCTTTCACCAATTCTAAATGACCACTAGAGGAAACGGGGAGGAACTCTGTTAGGCCCTGAACAATCCCCAAAATCAGCGCTTCGATTGCGTTCATTTATTTTTTTTTGGAGGCATTAAAATTGCATAAATGGCCAATCCAAAACCCAGGAGGACTATAGTAGGTGCTAATCTTATCCTGCGAAAACTGAAAATCTCTGGATTAAAAACATTCGGGTCATCACTTCCTCCTCCCGACATCAATATGAACCCAATGGCAATCACCATAAGGGAGAGCATCAGAAAACGGAAGTTTCTTTTAGCAAACAGAAATTCTTTTTTTTGGGGTTCCTCACTCATTGTATTATTAATTTACAGAGTCCGATTTTAAATTCAGATAACGTTGAGTGGCAAAGAAAGTACTTATTAACGTGATGCCCAAACCCAAGAAAAATACACCAACAAATACCAATACCGCTTCATAGGGATTTTGAAAAAGCTGCAGCTCGGGAAAACGACTTTGCATTTCATAAATCACTCCACCCATGCCCGCCATGGCAATAATGGATCCCAAAGTACTCATTGCCACATGACTTTTTATAAAGGGTTTTCTGATGAACCGTTTGGTGGCTCCCACCAATTGCATGGTTTTGATGATCAGTCGTTTGGAATAAATGGACAATCGGATGGAGCTATTGATCAAGAGTACTGCAGCAAAAATAAACACACCACTGGCCAGTAGCATCCAAAATGTAATTTTTTTGATATTTTGATCCAAAAGCTCCAATAAGGGTTTGTCATACACCACCTCATCTACATAACTGTAGCGTTCTATATCCTTGCTCAACTTTGAAACCATAGCGGGATTCAGGAAGGCGGCTTTGAAATACACATCGATAGAGTTAAGCAGTGGATTGTATCCCAAAAACTCTATAAAATCTTCTCCCAACTCATTGGCATGTCTTTTAGAGGCATCCTCTTTGGAAACATAACTCACCTTTTTGGTCGCAGCATTGAGGTTTAGATTTTTTTGAAGCTGTTTCAATTCAGCCGCTTTGGCAGCATCTTTAACATAAATCGTCATTACGATTTGTTCCTTAAAATGATCCGCTACCCTCTTTGAATTCAACAAAAATATCCCTAGCATTCCCGTGAGAAATAATACCAATGCAATACTGATGACTACTGATAAGTAGCTAGAAATCAATCTTCTTTTATTAAATTTTTCTTCTGGAAGTTGTCTCAAGGGGGTGTATTATTTTAGTAAAATTAAAAAACCCTTATCAAATAGAACCTTAAGAAGTAGAAACTTTTTCCTTTCCTGCAATAAGCGTATTTTTACCCCTGTAAAATAAAGCGCCTTAGATGAATTACGATTTTCGGGAAATTGAAAAAAAATGGCAAAACTATTGGGCCACTCAAAAAACCTTTAAGGCAAAAAATTTGGATGATCGTCCAAAATACTATGTATTGGACATGTTTCCATATCCCTCTGGTGCGGGTTTGCATGTAGGCCATCCTCTGGGGTATATTGCTAGCGATATCATAGCACGTTACAAGAGGCACAAGGGATTTAATGTATTGCATCCTCAGGGTTATGATTCCTTTGGACTTCCCGCTGAGCAATACGCCATTCAGACCGGACAGCATCCTGCCAAAACCACTTCAGCTAACATTAATAGGTATCGTGAACAATTGGATCGAATCGGCTTTTCATTCGATTGGGATCGGGAGGTACGCACCTCCGACCCAGACTATTACCGATGGACGCAGTGGATTTTTCTCAAATTATTTCACGCTTACTACGACTTGGACCTCGACAAAGCCGTTCCGATTGCCGATTTGGTTCACCGTTTTGAGTTGGAGGGGAATACCAAAGTTAGGGGCCATTGCGATAAAAATACACCTGAATTTGATGCCGCCGCTTGGAATGCATATGATACCGACCAAAAGCAAAAAATCCTACTGTTTTACCGACTCACCTATTTGTCGGATACTGAAGTCAATTGGTGCCCCGCTTTAGGAACTGTTTTGGCCAATGATGAAATCGTTAATGGGGTATCTGAGCGTGGGGGGCATCCGGTTACCAAAAAGAAAATGCGACAGTGGAGCATGCGAATTGGTGCCTACGCCAACCGACTTTTGGAGGGACTTGAAAATTTGGATTGGTCAGAGGCGCTCAAAGAAATACAAAGAAACTGGATCGGCAAGTCTTTGGGGGCCAGTATTTATTTTGAGATTCAAAATCACAAAGAAAAATTAGAAGTCTTTACCACCCGTCCTGATACGATTTTTGGGGTTACCTACATGACGCTTGCACCGGAACATGATTTGGTAGACCAAATAACCAGTTCTGAGCAACGCGAGGCGGTGAACAACTACATCCAAGCCGTTGAAGGAAAATCTGATCGAGCGCGTCAGGCAGACATGAAATCCATAAGTGGGGTGTTCACTGGTGCCTATGCACTTCATCCATTTACAGGGGCAACCATTCCCATTTGGATTGGCGAGTATGTCCTGGCAAGTTATGGAACCGGTGCGGTCATGGCTGTTCCTTGTGGAGATCAAAGAGATTTTGATTTTGCCAACCATTTTGACCTGCCCATTATCAATATTTTTGAAGGAATTGATATTGCTGAGGGGGCTTATACAGAAAAAGCAAACGTGCCCTTGATGAACTCAGGTTTTTTAGATGGACTGGCGTATGCTTCTGCTTTGGAGAAAGTCATTTCTGAATTGGAATCCAAAAACCATGGCAAAGGAGCAGTCAATTTTAGGTTGCGGGACGCCATCTTCAGTCGTCAGCGGTATTGGGGAGAACCCATACCCATGTATTTCAAAGGGGAAATTCCCATCCCCATCAAAGAGCAAAATCTCCCTTTAACACTGCCAGAAGTAGAAAAATACCTCCCCACCTCAGACGGAAAACCCCCATTGGGCAATGCAAAAAATTGGGCTTGGGATGAAATCAATGAGGAGGTTGTTTCGGTAGATCGAATTGACCATAAATCTGTATTTCCCTTGGAACTCAATACCATGCCAGGATGGGCGGGAAGCTCATGGTATTTCAACCGCTATATGGATCCAGACAATAATAATGAATGGGTAGATCCCAAGGCTTTGAGCTATTGGAAAGAGGTAGATTTCTATATGGGGGGGAGTGAACACGCAACCGGACACTTGCTGTATTCTAGATTTTGGCAAAAGGTACTTTATGATTTGGGTTATGCACAAAAAGATGAATTTGCTCAAAAATTGGTCAATCAGGGAATGATTCTGGGGAACTCCGCTTTTGTATACCGAAAAAACGGAACACAACAGTTTCTCTCCAAAGGATTGATCAAAGGACAGGAAGTTACCCCCATTCATGTAGATGTGGCTTTGGTCAATACGCAAGATGAATTGGACCTGGAGGCAGTAAAAAAATGGCATCGAGATTTCCAACAGGCAGAGTTTGTCCTTGAAGATGGAAAGTACATGGTGGGGAGAGAAGTTGAAAAAATGTCCAAGTCAAAATACAATGTGGTCAATCCGGATGAAATTTGTGATGCCTACGGGGCGGACACCCTTCGTATGTACGAAATGTTTTTGGGCCCAATAGAACAGGACAAACCCTGGAATACGGCGGGGATCTCCGGAGTCCATAATTTTCTGAAAAAGTTTTGGCGCTTGTTTTACGATCAAGACCAATGGAGGATTACAGCGGAAAAGCCAGAGGCAGAAAGCCTAAAAATTCTCCACCAAACCATCAAAAAAATCACCGATGACATTGAGCGCTTGTCGCTCAACACCTGCATCAGTACATTTATGATCTGCATAAACGAACTGACTGCTTTAAACTGTCACAGTCGGCAAGTATTAGAACCGCTCTTGATACTCCTTTCTCCTTTTGCCCCACATTTCAGTGAGGAACTATGGCAGCAATTGGGCCACAGCGACAGTATTACACTTGAACCTTATCCCCTATTTGACCCCTCTCATCTGATAGAAAAAACCAAAGAATACCCTGTTTCTTTCAATGGAAAAATGCGATTTACCCTCAAGTTGTCCTTAGATATGGGTATTGATGAGATCCAAGAGGCGGTAATGAAAGATCAACGTACCCAAGATCAAATGAATGGAGCGCAACCCAAGAAAATTATTGT
Organism: Bacteroidota bacterium; assembly: GCA_027621505.1. Taxonomy (GTDB): domain Bacteria; phylum Bacteroidota; class Bacteroidia; order Flavobacteriales; family Flavobacteriaceae; genus UBA8316. The sequence continues at coordinate 20,112 of JAQCBK010000019.1, forward strand.
CGTTCCTGCTAAGATCATCAATATTGTGGTTTAATGAGTGAATTCCAAATTGAAATCATTGGATTTATTGCTGCTGCGCTGACGACTTTTGCTTTTGTCCCTCAGGTAATTAAGATTTGGAAAAATCGAAACACCAGTGGGGTTTCGGTTTCCATGTACTTAATCATGTTTTTTGGGGTTTGTACTTGGTTTTATTATGGTACGTTGATTAAAAGTTTCGCTGTGATGACGGCCAATCTGGTGGCTGGGGTTTTACAACTATTCATCATTGGATTTGCTATGACGAATCGTAAAAAAAATAAGTGATACTTTTTTAGAGTTGAATTTGTCTTTTGATCTGTTGATTGAGTGAAATGTATGTTTCGGTTCGTGAAACCCCATCAATGGTCTGAATACGATGGTTTAGAAGCGTCATCAAATGCTCATTGTCTTCACAAAGAAGTTTGATCAAAATACTCCAATTTCCAGTAGTATAGTGACATTCAATCACTTCAGGGATTTTTTCCAGCTGTTTCACTGCCTCGGGATTTCTCATTGCCATGTCCAAATAAATTCCAACGAAGGCCATGGTTTTGTATCCCAGGACTTTGGGATTCAAAACCACCTGGGAACCTGATATCAGCCCAGATTTTTCCAGTTTTTTTAGTCGTTGATGCACTGCTGCACCAGATATTCCAGCGGTTTTAGCAATTTCATTGATTGATTTTCTTGCGTCTTGCATCAAAGCGCGCAGTATGATTTTATCCAAACCATCAATAAGGGCTTTTTCGTTTTTTGTTTTCAAAACTTAAATGATTTAAGATCTTAACTTATTCAATTAAATATCTGATTTGATTTAATAAAATTAATGAATCTGTCATTGTAAGTTTATATAATTAAGACTAATTTCACAAGATGAGAAAATATCAATTGGCAGGGGCAAGTTTTGCCCTGTTGGCGGTAATTTTGGGGGCTTTTGCAAGTCACGCCCTCCAGGCAGTTTTGGACGAGCAATCGCTTCAGTCTTTTCAGACGGGAGTTCGATACATGATGTATCATGGACTGGCACTCTTGATTTTTTCGCAATGGTCTTCAGCCTTAACCCCTTGGATCTTTCGTTTGTTTTTTTGGGGGGTCATTCTCTTTTCGTTCAGTATTTTCCTGCTTTCGCTGGGAAAACTCACCCCATATGACTTTTCTTGGGCAGGGCCGATTACTCCCGTTGGAGGAAGTTTGCTGATCATGGGGTGGTCTTTTCTCCTTTGGAGAATTTACCGCAAGCCATAGAAAAAAGCTGGGCTATTTGCCCATATTGGCAATGTACTTTTCAATGGCCATGGTCATTGAAGGCGTATCTGGGGTAGGCGCTTTAATGTCAATCCGTAGCTTTGCCCTGTCTGCTGCCAGCACGGTTTCGTTGCCATAAACGGCAATTCTAGTCTCGTTCTGTTTGAAATCCGGGAAATTTTTAAACAGAGATTCGATGCCCGAGGGGCTGAAAAAAACCAATACATCGTAATAGACATTTCTAAGGTCGGAAAGATCGCTTACCACTGTCTTGTATAGCTGGGCACGCATCCAATCAATTCCCATCGCATCCAGACTGTCAGGAATACTTGGTTTCAAGACATCGGAGGTAGGAAGTAAAAACTTCTCTTTTTGAAATTTTTTAAAAATATCTTTCAAGTCGATGATGCTTTTTTCCCCAACATAAATTTTGCGTTTTCGATAAACCACATACTTTTGAAGGTAGTAGGCCACGGCTTCCGAATTACAGAAATATTTCGTTGTGTCTGGTACTTTGTAGCGCATTTCTTCAGTAATCCTAAAAAAGTGATCCACTGCATTTCGACTGGTCAAAATGATATTGTTGAAATCTGAAAAGTTGATTTTCTGCTGGCGTACTTCTTTTGCTGACAATCCCTCAACATGAATAAAGGGCCTAAAATCTATTTTAAGTTTATGTCGTTCTTTTAGGCGCGTATAGGGTGATCTATCGTTTGAGGGCTCGGGCTGAGAAACCAAAACAGTCTTCACTTTCATATTCTTTGTCTTAAGTTTAAGTTAATCTAATCGATAGTAGATCAGAATCCAGGGTGCTAATTTTAAAGCACAAAGATATAAAATTAAATAAATCGAGTAACTGGAGTTTGATTTTATAATTTTCAAGTAAATGTTGATGTGAGCAGCTAAAACACTAATAATCAACAACATGAGGAAGGTTCTAAACAAGTTGTCTTGATGGTAAAATCCAAAATAATAAATTGAAAAAAAGAATACACCATAGGCACCGATTACACCATACAAACCGATACTTTTAAAAGCAGTAAGTTGAAATAGTATCGAATGACCAGAAATCCTAAAAATAAAATGGAGTATTAAATACCGAAAGACCACCACGCTGGTCAATACGCCAAAAACCTTAAAGAACGATATTTCTTTTAGATTCAAAATTTCAAGCTTTTCGATGGCAAAAAAGATCAAAAAAGAAAAGCTGAGGAGGGACAGAAAAGTCAAAATTAAATTTGAAATGTAGAGGGGGTTGCTCTTTTTTTCGATTACACTTTTTCTCAATAGACGCTGTAAGGCAAATGAGGAAAAAAGCAGGCTCAATTGATCATTGTATTTCATGGTGTAGAGGTAGAGAAAAAAAACAGAAACAATCAAAAAATTGATGCTGTCTTGATGTGTTTGAAATTTTTCTATCCATTGAAACATGGTTTAAAATTAAGGAAGTAATTTCACACACCCTTTTTTTGATGCCGATTTAGTACTTTTACGCTGTAAATATGGACAAGGCGTTAGTAATTATTCCCACCTACAATGAGGCTGAAAATATCCAAAAGGTAATAACGACTACATTGGCAGAGGATGATTTTCATGTGTTGGTCGTTGATGATTCTTCTCCGGATGGAACGGCTGAACTGGTTTTGAAAATGATGAAAACCCTTCCCCATCGGCTTTTCATAGAAAAACGTTCCAAAAAAGAAGGATTAGGAAAGGCCTACCTTCACGGGTTCGAATGGGCCATTGAAAAGCAGTACCCCTATGTTTTTGAAATGGATGCAGACTTTTCTCACGACCCTAAGGAACTGCCCACCATGCTATCTTATTTAAAATCTGGATTTGACATGGTGGTAGGGTCAAGATACATAAAGGGAATCAATGTGGTAAACTGGCCATTGAGTAGGATTTTACTTTCCTATTTGGCTTCTCTCTATGTTAGACTGATCACCAATATGCCTGTAAAAGACCCTACTGCTGGATTTGTAGGTTATAAAAGGGAGGTATTGGAGCAATTGGATCTTAAAAAAATAATGTTTGTGGGATATGCTTTTCAAATAGAAATGAAATTTAAAGTTTGGAAAAGAGGTTTCAAGTTGATGGAGCATCCTATCATTTTCACCAACAGAGTATTGGGGGCATCTAAAATGAATGGTAAAATCATTTGGGAGGCACTTCCTGCAGTTATTCTTTTAAGGATCAACAGTATATTTAACAGAATCTGATGAAAGAAATATTGATCCAGAACGCTCAATTGGTAAATGAAGGAATGGTTTCTCATAAGGATTTATTGATTCTTGGAGAGAAAATCCACAAAATCGAGGATCGCATTCTTCCCAATGGAAACGAGCAGATCATTGATGCCACAGGTCTACATTTGTTACCAGGTTGGATCGACGATCAGGTCCACTTCCGCGAACCGGGTTTGACCCACAAGGCCACGATTGCTTCCGAGTCGCGGGCTGCAGTAGCGGGTGGGATCACTTCCTTTTTGGAGATGCCCAATACCCTTCCGCAAACCACAACTCAAAAAGCTTTAGAGGACAAGTTGGCGCGTGCTGCCAAAACCTCCATTGCCAATTATGGTTTTCTTTTTGGCGGAACCAATGAAAATTTAAACGACATCAAAACTTTCGACAAGACAAAAGCGGCAGGCTTGAAGTTGTTTTTGGGATCTTCAACGGGAAATATGTTGGTGGACGACCCAGAAGTATTGAAAAAAATATTTTCGAGTACCGACCTACCCATTGCAGTTCATTGTGAAGATGAGACAACCATTAGAGAAAACTTGGCACAACAGATTGCAAAATATGGGGACGACATTCCTATCGAAAAACACCCCATCATCCGTAGTGAGGAGGCCTGCTTCCGATCGTCTTCACGTGCCATCCAACTGGCAAAGGAAACTGGAGCGCGCTTGCATGTTTTTCATTTGTCCACCGCCCTTGAAACCGACTTATTTTCCAATCAGAAGCCTTTATCGGAAAAAAAAATAACCGCAGAGGTCTGCCTCCACCACCTGTGGTTTTCAGCCGTGGACTATAAGGAAAAGGGAACCTTAATTAAATGGAACCCAGCGGTAAAAAAAGCCAGTGACCGCGACGCCCTTTGGCAAGCGCTCAATGATGATAGAATTGACTTGCTGGCTACCGACCATGCTCCCCACACCCTTGAGGAAAAGCAAAATTCATACACAAAAGCACCCTCGGGAGGACCTCTGGTACAACATGCCTACCCCGCTTTGCTTACTGCCGTTAATCAAGGAAAAATCACGCTGGAAAAGTTGGTTGAAAAAGCATGTCATAATCCTGCTATTTTGTTCAAAATTCAAAATCGAGGGTATTTGAGGGAGGGTTATTTTGCCGATTTGGTCTTGGTGGATCTAAATAAAAAACGCAAAGTAGAAAGAGAAGATCTTCTCTACAAATGTGGGTGGTCTCCTTTTGAAGGCACTACTTTTACAGCATGCATTGACAAAACTTTTGTCAATGGAAATTTGGTTTATTCAGCGGGTAAAATCGTTGAGGGTAACTTGGGGCATCAACTAACCTTTGATCGATAACATGAAAAAATCAATCTTTTTGTTATCTTTTTTGTTGTTTGCTTGCACAGAATATGGAGACAATAAACCCCCCAAAAATCTTATCCCCCCCGAGCAAATGAGTAAAATCACTTTGGATATTGTTTTGATTAAAAATTTCAAAAGAAATGCCTATTCCAATCAAAAAATAAAAGCTTTCAGTACGGATCAATACCTTTTCGATAAATATCAAATTGACAGCCAACAATTGGCCTCCAGTCAGGAGTATTATGCCAAAAATCCAAAAGCCTATATTCCAATTGTAAAAGAAGCCCAAGAAATGATCAATAAAATTGAGGACAGCATCCAAAAAATAGTGGCCGAATTCGAAGATCAATGAGCTGAAAAAAAGGACTTACTATTGTAGAAGTGGTCCAATAGGACTGTATTCAAAGTCCAAAAACGATTTTATTTTATCCCCTTGAATTTCCTTATGTTCAAATTGACTTGAGATCATCGCCCTAGACAAAACTCTTTTTCTTATCCCCAAGAATTGTAACAAGTGTTCCATTGACCAAACCAAATACACTAAGGTTTTAGGAATTGCTTTTGGCTTTATCTTTTGGTTTCCTGCTTTGAGCAATTGTGTTGCGATGGTCTTTCCCGACCAATTTTCAGACACCAGAATAAATCTTTCCGCTTTTATAGGAGCATTCATCAGTTGATCCATTACATGGATCACATCCATTATCCCCACGTAGCCATTGGTGCCTTTGGTGTACCATCTCAATCCATTTTTGTAACGGTTGAACAGTGGCTCAATGGGGCTGCCCTCTCCCAGTACAATTCCAGGATTGACGATCACAGCATTCAGCCCTTCTTGAATGCCTCGCCAAACCTCCAATTCCCCTCCGTATTTGGAATAAGCATAAGGGGTTTTATCTGTGGCATTGTCCCAAGGGGTGTTTTCGTCAATTATTTTAATGGTAGGATCATTCCCTAGGGCAGCGATGGAACTCACATAAACCAGCTTTTCGATAGCATACTCCAAGCAAAGATCCACGAGGTAGGCAGAACCTTTTTGGTTGATTTCCACTAACTTTTTAAAGTCTTTTTGAGCGAGGGATATATAGCCTGCACAATGGTAAATATGGGTGATCCCTACCAAGGCATCTTTTAGACTAGGAAAATTTCTAAAATCCGCTTTTCGCCAGCGGATTTTTTTAAAACGTTCTTCAGCGTCGGGAAACTTAGATTTGAACCGCTCCAAGACGACATTCTTATTGGATTCGTGTCGGAAGGTGGCGATCGGAAAAATATTTTTTTCAGCCAAATGACACATCAAGTATGAGCCGATAAACCCCGTGGCCCCGGTAACTAAAATCATTTTTAAAACTAATGCTTTTTAAATAATAATTTTTTGTTTTGGGGCATAAATCTATCTTTGTCAGCAAATCATTGGCATGCAATCAAACTTTGTAGCGGAACTTCGATGGAGGGGGATGTTACACGACATAACACCGGAAACTGAAGAATATTTGAAAACCCATTCCACCTCAGGATACATCGGATTTGACCCAACTTCCGATTCCCTCCACATTGGAAGCTTGGTACAAATAATGATTTTGATCCATTTTCAAAACGCTGGTCACCGTCCCATTGCCCTGGTAGGAGGCGCTACTGGGATGATTGGTGATCCCTCTGGAAAATCCGACGAAAGAAACCTATTGGATTCCGTCCAGCTCCAAAAGAATGTGGAAGGCATTAGAAATCAATTGCAAAAATTCCTCGACTTCGATGCGACCAACCCTACTGCTGCCCAATTGGTAAATAACTATGATTGGATGAAAGATTACACCCTGATCGATTTTTCTCGAGACATTGGCAAACATCTTACTGTAAATTATATGATGGCGAAAGACTCCGTAAAAAAGCGTTTGGGCAGTGATGCCAAAGTGGGGATGTCGTTTACAGAATTCACCTATCAATTACTCCAAGGATATGACTTTCTTCATCTCTACCAAGACATGGATTGTAAGGTTCAGATGGGGGGAAGTGACCAATGGGGGAATATCACTACTGGGACAGAGCTGATTCGAAGAAAACTCAGTGCAAAAGCCTATGCCATTACTTGCCCCTTGATTACCAAAGCGGATGGAACCAAATTTGGAAAAACAGAGGGAGGAAATGTTTGGTTGGATAAAACCAAGACTTCCCCCTATAAATTTTATCAATATTGGCTGAATGCTTCTGACGAAGATGCTGAGAATTATATAAAAATTTTCACCTTACTGGATAAAGCCACCATTGAAGATATCATCCTTCAACACCGGGAAGCTCCTCACAGTAGAGGTTTACAAAAAACCATTGCAGCCGAAGTCACCCGTATGGTTCACTCAGAGGACGATCTAAAAAAAGCGGTACTTGCCAGTCAGATTCTCTTTGGAAAATCCACCGCTGAAGATCTAAAAAAATTAGACCGCCAAACCTTTCTCGAAGTCTTTGAGGGCGTGCCTCAGTCGGAAATTTTACCGTCGGATTTAAAAGAAGGGATCGATATGATTGCACTATTGGCTACGCATACTCCTTTTTTGAAATCCAATGGAGAAGCGCGAAGGGCATTGAGTGAAAACTCCATTTCGGTCAACAAACAAAAAGTAGGAGAGGAGGATAAGGTCAGTACCCAAGACCTCATCGACGGTCAATACATCCTGCTTCAAAGGGGTAAAAAAAACTACTTTGTAATTAAAGTGGTCGATTAGACCACCATCAAATTACACCCTCTGATTTCCGAGCTATCCAATCTTCCCATCACCTCGAATTGGGTTTTGGAATGCACTTTACCCAGGTCATCGGTAGCGATAAAGGCACAAGAGTCTTTGTTGGCCAAATCGATGATGTTCAATCCGCCAGTTTGTCCCCAAGGAAGTCGGTGAAAAGGATCTTGATTTTCCCTGGCCGAGACCTGCATCCAAGGGGGGCATTCAAAAAGACCATCCCCTTTGGAATAGGCCTGAGAAAACAGCTCCGTCATCCCATATTCCGAGTGGATTTTAGAACAGCCAAAGCCCTTTTTTAGCCTATCGTGTAAGGCCTCTCGGGTCATTTCTTTTCTTCTTCCTTTCATCCCTCCAGTTTCTATCACCAAAGTATGTTGCAGATCAAAAGCATAGTGCTCCACCAAGTCCAGTAGGGCAAAAGAGACCCCCAATAAAAGTGTTTTTTGCCCTTTTTCTTCCAATTTTAAAATTCGATCTCTCAGGGACTCCCATTGATTGAGGTAAAATCCACTTTCGGGCTGTTGACTGTTTTGGATCATGTCCTCGGCCATATAAATCAAGGAGGATCCTTTTCTTTCCATGTAGGAGGGAAGTAAGGCCAAAACGGTGTAGCATTGGATGGGTCCATAAAAATATTCAAACCCTTTACGAAAGCTCATTTTGTAGTCCGTTAAGCTTCTGTAAAAATGTTTGGAAGACAGGGAGCCTCCCGTATTGCTAGAGCTAAAAAAAGGCACATCGGTTTCAGGGAAAGAACAAACCTTTTTGGATTTAAAAAAAGAAATGGGCAAATATGGGATTTCTTCGGTGGATTTAACCTCCACAGGATTGCAGTTGATCAAATCACAAAAGGAACGATAAACCGCATTGTTTTCGTATTGAAATCTAAATACTTCTAATGCCAGATTCTCAAAGCCGATAGCAGTATCAATGGTCCAAAAATCTCTTTGAATAACTGATCCCATACCCTCATCAAGGGACTACCAAACGGCTCAGTCCACTTCTTGTTCCCTGATTTATTTTAACAATATAGATACCGCTTTGGAGATCGATTGATTGGATTTGGTGTTCATTCGTTTGGGTTTGAAAAACCACTTCTCCCAATAAATTAATGATATTGATTTTCATCATGCCCTCTAGATCGGTATTGACATGAAGCACATTTCCAGACATGGGATTGGGGTAGAGTTGAAAGTTTATTTTTTTTTGAAATGCATCCTCAGGCGCTTCCCTTGCATCAAATTGAGCAAACAAAGTACTTGTGTTAAAGAAAATCATCAAAAAAAAGAGGCGACGCAAATCAATTAAATTAAAAACTATACCCTCCAAAGGTAGTAAAATTAGGCCGTTAAAGATTTTCAACTGAGACTTATTTTTTTTACCGATCCTTACTTATAATTTATATATTTAATACAATAAATTATCTCATGAAAAAAAGTGAAATTCTTATTCTATTGGTAGATGACGACCCCGATGTTATTGAAATTATCAAATACAATTTAGAACAAGAGGGATATAAAATTAACACAGCTACAAATGGAAATGAAGCCATTAAAAAAGCTAAAAAGCATCCCCCTCACCTGATCATTATGGATGTGATGATGCCTGAAATGGATGGTATAGAGACCTGTGAGTATTTGAGAGGGGATTCGAAATTTAACGACACTTTTATCATGTTTCTCACTGCAAGAGGGGAGGATTATTCCTACGTAGCAGCTTTTGACGCGGGCGCGGATGATTATGTCACCAAGCCCATCAAGCCCAAAATATTGGTTTCCAAAGTCAAAGCCTTGCTCCGCCGTTTAAAGAAAGAGGAGGACATCAAAGATCAGCTCAAATTTGGCAAGTTGATCATTGACAAAGAACAATATGAGGTGATCGACAAGGGTAAAGTCATTTCCCTTCCCAAAAAAGAATTTGAGTTGTTGTTTCTTTTGGCTTCCAAGCCCAACAAGGTAGTGAAACGAGAAAAAATCATGGAAATCGTATGGGGGAGTGAGGTTGTTGTAGGCGACCGAACCATAGATGTGCACATGAGAAAACTCAGAGAAAAATTGGGCGATAATTATTTTAAAACCATTAAGGGGGTAGGATATAAATTCAAAATCCCTGTCAAATAAATTGTGTTCAGAATAAAGAATTACAGAATCGCCATACGGCTTGCGATCCATTTAACATTGCTCCTTTCCGTACTGCTTTTATTCTTCCTTTTTTTAAATAAAATTGCACTCGATTTTTGGGAAAGAGTAAGTCTGTTGGGCCTGCTTTTAATTTTCTTTTTATTCACGGTGATTTCAATCCACTTTAGGATTGAGCGTTTCATCCTTCGAAAAGTAAAAGGCATTTACGATGACCTTTTCCCTTCGGGGGTTTCTTTTAACGATCAAACGGTTCAATCGGATATGGATGCTTTAAAACAAAGCATGCAAAAGTTTGCGGACGATAAAAAATTGGAGATTGAAACTTTAAAAGACAAAGAAAATTACAGAAAAGAATTTTTGGGGAATATATCCCACGAACTCAAAACCCCTCTTTTTACCATCCAAGGCTATGTGCTTACCCTTTTGCAGGGGGCTATGGAGGACAAAAAACTGAATCAAAAATACCTCAAGAGAACCGCCAAGGGGGTTGAAAGGTTGATCTATGTGGTCAGAGATTTGGACTTGATCACTCAGTTTGAGTCGGGGATCAAGAGCATAGACAGAAAATATTTTGACATGGTCAAACTGGTTGAAAATGTATTTGAACTCTTGGAGATGCAATCCAATAAAAATCAAATCTCAATTACTTTTGACAAAACATACAACAGTCCAATCATGGTTTATGCCGATGAGGAACGCATTCAGCAAGTATTGACCAATTTAATTGTCAATTCACTTAAATATGGAGTTGAAAAAGGAAAAACAGAGGTAGCCCTACAAGCTCTGAATGAAGAAAAAATAATTGTAAGGATCACAGACAACGGGGAGGGGATTTCCGAGGAACACCTCCCTCGCCTGTTTGAACGTTTTTATCGGGTGGACAAAACTGGAAATCGCAAAGCTGGTGGCTCTGGTTTGGGCTTGGCCATTGTAAAGCACATCATCGAAGCCCACCAAGAGAAATTATTTGTGGAGAGCAAGGTCGGGGTGGGTTCTGAATTTTCTTTCACCATGCAATTGGCGTCACCTTCCCTTAGAGAAGCATAGACCATTTTATGCCAAACTATAATTTAATCTAAATTTGAGTCATGGGAAGTAAGAACAAGCTCAAGCGGTTTAGAGAAAATGAAACTTTCAGCAACGTCATCCAACCGGAGCGATCCTTATTGGAAGTTGACGGTTTTGATCTCAAGGGGCAATGGCACAGCAAACATTTTAAAAACGATCTGCCGATTATTTTGGAAT
>JAQCBK010000076.1 GCA_027621505.1 Bacteroidota bacterium
CCTCAATTGTAATAGGCAAGAGCATCATTAGGGTCAATCTCAATTGCTTTAGTATAGTCAGCTATAGCACCGTTCAAGTTTCCTTTAGATTGCTTATCAAAGGCTCTGTAAAAGTAATCTTCGGCTTATAATGTTGTTGGAGTCTTATATGCAATAGGTGTATTATTTGTATTGCCTTTATTATAACCTGTTCTAATTGCATTTAACCTTTTATCTCTAGATGGGTGAGTAGAATAGCTATCATCATTATTTGAGCTTAAATTAGCTATGGCTTCAGACGCTTGATTTAAACTAGCACCTAGTTTAGCCATTACAAATCCTGAAAATTCATCAGCTTCTAGTTCTTGTTGTCTTTGTTCAGTAAGTGATTCTTTATCCACCATATCCACTGCATATAATACCACATCAAGAGAATGTCCGTTTATATGATGTCCTACCTCGTGTGCAAGTATTGAGAGACTAGACCAAGAATTTGAATTGTCGTTCAATTCATTCATAAACTCTCTGTCATAAAGAATATACCTAATCCCCTTATAAGAGATAGCAACGGCATTACTTATCTCACTACAGGGCTGTAGTCAAAACTTTTATGGTCTTAAACAGATAAAACCTTCTTACCTTTGAAAAAAATTAACCCATGAAAGCCATTCTCCTTGCCGGCGGAACTGGATCGAGACTTTTCCCAGTAACTTTGGGAGTGTCCAAACAGCTTTTGCCTGTGTATGACAAACCTATGGTATATTATCCCTTATCGGTTTTGATGTTGGCAGGAATTCGTCAGGTCTTAGTGATTAGTACTTCGGAGGACGTTCATCAATACGAGCGTTTGTTAGGTGATGGAAGCAGATGGGGGATTACATTACAATATCAGGTTCAGCCTCAACCGAAAGGTTTGGCAGAGGCTTTTCTTTTGGGGGAAGATTTTATCGGACAAGATCCTGTCTGTTTGATTTTAGGGGATAATATTTTTTACGGGTTGGATTTTTCTTCACAGCTGGAATCCGTTGTAGAGCGAACTGAAATAGGATCCTTGGCTACAATTTTCGGTTATACCGTCAAGGACCCACAGCGTTACGGAGTGATCGAGTTTGATCCACAAGGGAAACCCATTGCAATTGAAGAAAAACCCAAGAAACCTAAAAGCAATCAAGCGGTGGTAGGGCTTTACTTTTATCCCAACGAAGTAGTGGAAATCGCAAAGCACCTAAAACCCAGTGCTCGGGGGGAGTTGGAGATCACCGCTGTCAACCAAGCCTTTCTCGAAAGCGGAAAATTACAAGTAAAACTATTGGGCAGGGGTTTCGCCTGGTTGGATACCGGAACCCACGAATCCCTCATTGAGGCGGGGCAATTCATTCATACGGTCGAAAAACGACAAGGACTTAAAGTCGCTTGTTTGGAGGAAATCGCTTTTCAAAAGGGATGGATCAGCCGCGACCAACTCCTCACCTTGGCGAAAGACTTATCCCAAACCGAATACGGTCAATACCTTTTGGATCGTTATCAAGAATAAACCGCAGATGACCATTACGCCAACGTTACTCCCCGAGGTATTATTGATCCAGCCCAAAAAATTGGAGGACGAAAGGGGCTGGTTTATGGAAAGCTTTAGGTTGGATCTGTTGGAAAAAGCCGTAGGCCATGCCCTCCACTTTTGTCAGGACAACCAAGCCCAATCCTCCTATGGGGTCATCAGAGGCTTGCACTACCAAATGCCTCCTTTTGCGCAATCCAAATTGGTTTCCGTATCGGAGGGAAAGTTATTAGATATAGTGGTTGACATTCGCGAAGGCTCCCCCCATTTTGGGAAGCATTTTGCGGTAGAATTGAGCGGCGAGAATCAAAAACAGCTTTTTATTCCCCGTGGTTTTGCCCATGGCTATGCCTGTTTGAGCGAAACTGCGCTTTTGACCTATAAAGTGGACAGCTACTACAACAAAGCCGCTGAGGCCAGTATCGCCTTTGACGACCCACAACTGAATATCGACTGGCAAATCCCAGTGGAAAAACAAGTCCTTTCCGCAAAAGATCGCCAGCATCCCACTTTTGAAGCCGCCCAATGGTTTGAGTTTAATACCCCGCTTTATGACTAAGATCTTGGTCATCGGTGCCCATGGCCAATTGGGGCAATCCTTTCAATATTGGGCGCCTCATTTTCCCCATTTTAAAATGCTTTTTGAAGACCTGCCGGAATTCAACCTTTTGGATCAAGACCAATTGGAGCGTTATTTTCAATCAACATCTATAAATATAGTGATTAACTGTGCGGCCTATACCGCTGTGGATCAGGCGGAAGATCAGCCCGAAAACGCTCACCAACTCAATGCTACGGCCATCGGTTTCCTTTGTGAATTGTCCAAAGCCTATGGGTTTAAAATCCTTCATTTTTCTACCGACTATGTCTTTGACGGTTCCGCTCAAACCCCCTATGGGGAGGACGACCCCCTCAGCCCTTTGGGGGTATATGGCAGGACCAAAGCCCAGGGAGAGGCCCTGATGCAATCGGCTGGGATTGACGGATGGATCATTCGTACCGCTTGGTTATTCAGCCCCTACGGCAAAAACTTTGTCAAAACCATTTTTTCATTACTGCAAAACAAAGACGAAATCAGTGTCGTCGCCGATCAGACGGGTAGTCCCACCTATGCCCTGGACCTCGCCGCCGCCACCCTTAAGGCGCTGGAACAAAAGCCCATATTCATTGGCGTTAAAATCTATCATTACACCAATAGCGGGCACACCACTTGGTATGGTTTGGCTACCGCCATTCAGCAACAGATCAACACTCCTTGTAAAATTCATGCCGTGGGTACTGCCGATTACCCCACCAAAGCCAAAAGACCAAAATATTCGGTACTAAGCTGTGAGAAAATAAAAAAGGAATTTAACTTAGACCTCCAGGCATGGGAATCCGCCTTGGAGGACTGCCTCAAAAAAATAGGATGAACAAAAAGTCAATTTTAATCACCGGTGGAGCTGGATTCATAGGATCACATTTGGTCCGCCGGATGGTCAATCAATATCCCGACACCCAATTCGTCAATCTCGATGCCCTGACCTATGCTGGGGATACCGCAAAATTAGAAGACATTGCCTCCCAACCCCATTACCAGTTCGTTCATGGTGACATCACCGATACCCCACTGGTCAAAAAGCTATTCACACAGTACGACTTTGACGGAGTCATCCACCTCGCAGCGGAGTCCCACGTTGATCAGTCGATCAAACACCCACTGAATTTCGCCCAAACCAACGTTATGGGCACCTTGACCCTGCTGGAAACCGCCCGACGGGCCTGGGAGGGGAATTTTGAGGGGAAACTTTTTTATCATGTTTCTACCGATGAGGTCTATGGCAGTTTGGGCGCTGAGGGCAAATTCACCGAAACCACCCCCTACGACCCCCGATCTCCCTATTCGGCCTCCAAAGCCGCCTCGGATCACTTTGTAAGGGCCTATTTCCATACCTATGGCTTGCCCGTTGTCCTTTCCAACTGCTCCAACAACTACGGCCCCGATCAATATCCCGAAAAACTCATCCCCTTGTTCATTCAAAACATTGTTCAGGAAAAACCACTGCCGGTATATGGCGACGGCCAAAACGTAAGGGATTGGTTGTATGTCGAAGACCATGTGGGCGCCATTGATCTGATTTTCCAAAAAGGCAAATTGGGAGCCACCTACAACATCGGCGGGAACAACGAGATCAAAAACATCGACATTGTCCATCAACTCATCGCCATTGCCGACCGGTATTTGAGCCGACCCCAAGGGCACTCCCAAAAACTGATTCAATACGTCACCGACCGTTTGGGACATGATTTTCGCTATGCCATTGACGCTTCCAAGATCAAAAAGGAACTGAACTGGGAACCCCAAACCTCCTTTGAAACTGGAATTGACAAAACCGTTCATTGGTATTTAAAATACTTTAAGGCCCTGCCATAATTCGATAAGAAATTACGATTTTGGTGCGCGTTTGTAATGCATGCCTAACCTCTTAAGATCATAATCATCTTGAGACCTTTGAAAAAAGGGAAATGACAGTCGTTAGTAACTAAAAAATAGTTACTTTTGACTGCCCCATGACCAGAATTAAAAAATTACTGACAAAATTCTTTTCAGTACCCAGCGATTTAAGTTGGTCTGAATTGTGCAAGATCCTAAATCATTTTGGTTATGTTGAGATCAAAAAGAAAGGTAAAACCGGTGGTTCAAGGAGAAGGTTTGTAAATAAAAATAAAGAGATCATTAACCTGCATAAGCCCCATCCCGGTAACATCGTCAAGGGATATATCATTAAACAGCTTATTGAAAAATTAAATAGATGAAAACAAAAGTTTTAAATCATAAGGGTTATACAGGAACCATTGATTTCAGCTTAAAAGACAATATCCTTTTTGGAAAAATTATCGGTATTGATGATTTGGTCAGCTATGAAGCAGAGAACCTCAGTCAATTAAAAAAGGCATTCAAAGAGGCTGTCGAAGATTACCTTGATAATTGTAAAGAAATTGGAAAGAATCCCGACAAGACCTTTTCCGGGACTTTTAATGTCAGAACTTCAAATCAATTGCACAAGAAGTTGTCTTTTCTTGCCTCATCAAGAAATATGAAGCTCAACGAGGTGGTGAATGTAGCCTGTGATTATCTCGTTAAAAACGAGGATAAGATATTAGCAGATTGACCTTGAAACTTAGGCGCAGGTTTACAATGCATGCCTTAAATTAAATTTTACAAACTTGTTTTTGAAATCAAAATAACTATCTTTGCAATCCAAAAATATCAACTATGTACGCAATTGTAGAGATAGCAGGGCAGCAATTTAAAGTTGCAAAAGACCAAAAGCTTTTCGTACATCGTTTGCAAGACAAAGAAGGAAGCAAGGTTTCCTTTGACAAAGTCTTTTTGCTTGACGATGGAAAAAAAGTGACTGTTGGCGCCCCGGCTATAAGCGGCGCAGCTGTAGAGGCTAAAGTCGTGGGTCACCTCAAAGGGGACAAAGTCATCGTTTTTAAGAAAAAACGACGCAAAGGATACCGTGTAAAAAACGGACACCGTCAGGCCTTAACGGAATTGATGGTAGAAAAAATTGTAGCTTCAGGTGCCAAGCCTGCTGCTGCAAAACCCAAAGCTGAAAAAGCACCCGCCCCTGCCAAAGCGGAGGAAAAACCCAAAGCCGCCAAAGCTGAAAATGCACCCGCAAAGGAGGCCAAAGTCGATTATTCCAAAATGACCGTAGCCGAGCTAAAGGCTGCCGCGAAAGCAAAAGGCATCAATGGATACACCAGCTTAAAAAAGGCAGAACTAATCGCTGCCCTAAATCAATAAATTCACCCTAAAAAAATAACAAAATGGCACATAAGAAAGGAGTAGGGAGCTCCAAAAACGGAAGAGAATCAGAATCCAAACGCTTGGGCGTGAAGATTTTTGGAGGCCAGGCCGCCAGAGCGGGGAACATCATCGTTCGTCAACATGGAACTGCCCACAATCCCGGTGAAAACGTTTACCTCGGTAAAGACCACACCCTGCATGCCAAAGTAGATGGCTTGGTGAAATTCACCAAAAAGAAAGACAACAAGTCTTATGTTTCTATCGAGCCTTTTGAGGCTTAGAG
>JAQCBK010000020.1 GCA_027621505.1 Bacteroidota bacterium
AACCCTCTTAAAACGCCCCCAAAGTGTCTTAAAATAGTCCTCATTAAATTCAATAGGGGACCCTGTAAAGATGTTATTTTCCTTTTTGCCAATGTATAGTTGTTTCCTAATAAATTCTGGTACAGGCACTATCCTATTTCGTTTTGACTTAACCCTGAAGTAGTTTAAGTTTTTGGTCTATTGTCATCTCTAATTTCAATCATTGTTAATCCTCATGGACAACACCTAAACGAGATAATATTGGGCGCCTTTATATCAGCGGAAGAAATGTGTTCTGCCAATTTCCATCCCAAAAGCCCCATGTTTACTCCTCCTCTTGTTTTTCAAACCAAAGCATTACGCGATTGTTGTTGAAAAGATTCAAATTGCTAACTCCGAAATTATTATTACGATTATTGATCATGGGCAAAGTCCCATTTAAATCCAATTCGATTCCCTGTGTTACAGACTTTAACTGAAAACCCTCTGATTGATAGTCCATAATCAACTTAACAATGGAAGGATTTTTTACTGTTTCCTTTTTTACTTCTTCTCCATTATCGACTTTATAAACCAACTCTTTTTTGGACTGCTCCAAAATGTCAATAATAATCCACTCTTGGGAATAGTTCGAAACTGAAACTAAAAAAATCAATACAATGGTTAATCCTTTCATAATTTTATTTTTAAAGATTTAGGGTGACTTATTTTCTATTTTTTTGCTCATATGGACTAAGGTAATCATTACAAGGGCTACCATGGCATGCAAAAAGCCAAAGGCAAAAGCATCCAAACCACTCAAGTTCCCTTGGACAGAAGAAAGTGAAAAAAAGAAAACAGCCAAGAGGTTAAAAACAGCCACACTTTAGCCATAAATCATTCTTATCTCTGGCTTGTGCCAAACTTTCTTAAGAATAAAAAAAACAACAAACCAAAATAGAAACTCGTACAAATACTGAATGTCATTTAATCCCAACATCTTCTTCTTCATTAAATTCAATTTAAAGTTAAAAAAATCCCATGGATACCATGGATAGTAATCGTAAGAAAATTCTTAAGACGATTTTCTAAATGGATTTTGATCTGACAAATCCTAATGGATTGAAATGCGCCATGTTCAATTCCATCTAGGAAATTTCAAATACCACGCCTTGTTGGCTTTGCGATTTAATATCTTTATGATCTTTTTAGATATAATCGAATTATTGATGTAATGAAACCCTTGGTTTACTTTTTATTTTTTCTCATCGGTTGGGTCCATGCCCAAGAAGATTCTGTGACAGATAGCTTGGCCACCGACTCTTTAGATCTTGAACCTAATCAAAAAAACAAATATAAATTTTACGGGGTTACCCAATTTACATTCAACCAAGCCTATTTTGAGAATTGGGTCTCAGGGGGGGAAAGTTCTATGACGGGACTTTTTAGTGTAGACTACAATATCAATTATGAGGGAGTTGAAGGTTGGATCTGGGACAACAAAATCATGCTCTCCATTGGGACTACCTATCTGTCTGGTAATTCCTTTTTCAAAAAAGCGGATGACCGTATTGAAATTAACTCCGTATTGAGTAAAAAAGTAAATACTTATTGGAACTATTCTGCTTATTTTAATTTTAGAAGCCAATTACTCCCGGGCTACCGGTACTTCAAAAAAGATGGAGAAGATCAAAAAGAGAAAGTTTCGAGGATTCTATCCCCTGCCATCATTCAGTTGGGCCTTGGGTGGTATTACAAAGAGGATGATAAAGCTTGGTTTAATATTGCCCCATTGGCGGCAAGGGGAATCTTTGTCAGTAGGGATTACACCCAAAACCTGTCTCCCGGTAAAAAGTATTTTGGAGTAGAAAAAGATGCCAATAATATCATCTCAATGGGAGCCTCTCTCTCAGGTTTTATTCATTCCAATTTGATGGAAAACATCACCATGGAAAACAAGTTTAATTTTTATATCAATTACCTCTATAACATTAAAAATGTTGATTTTGAATGGAACGCCAACATCAGGCTAAAAGTCAATGACAAGATCTCCAGTAACCTCATCATTCATTTACAATACGACGATGATTTAATCAGTCGCTTACAAATAAGGGAATTGTTTGGTTTGGGGTTGAGTATTGACATTTAACCTCCAAGAAAAAATGATCAATTTTGATCTTTTGTAGCATAATGATTTGACATCAAAATTTTTATATTTGAAGTCATGTCAAATATCCGTTGTATCTATCTTTCACTTCTGATTCTTCTCTTTTTTGGGAACTGCCAAACTCAGAAAAAAAATCTCCCCAATGTAATTCTTATTTTGTCAGACGACCAAGGTTGGGGTGACCTTAGCCTCAATGGCAACCTCGATCTAACTACCCCCAATATTGACCAACTCGGAAAGACCGGTGTTCAGTTCGATCGCTTTTTTGTCAGTCCGGTCTGCTCCCCTACTCGAGCGGAAATCCTGACAGGAAGACATCACGTAAGGGGTGGGGTTTACAGTACCAGTATAGGGGGTGAAAGATTGGATATCGATGAAGAAACCATTGCAGAGGTTTTCAAATCCGCAGGCTACCAAACTGCTGCCTATGGCAAATGGCACAATGGGATGCAAGCGCCTTACCACCCCAACAGCCGCGGATTTGACGACTATTACGGCTTTTGCTCTGGTCACTGGGGAAATTATTACAACCCCCTACTGGAACATAACGGAACCCTTGTCAGAGGGGACGGATTCATCATTGATGACTTGACCCAACACGGTATTGATTTTATCAAAAAAAATACCCATAAGCCTTTTTTCCTATACCTCCCCTACAACACCCCACACAGTCCCATGCAAGTTCCCGATAGATTTTGGGAAAAATTCAATGACAAAAAGCCAAGTCAAATTGGAAATGGTGGGCCACCCAAAAATCAAAATCAAATCGATCACACACGAGCCGCATTGGCCATGTGTGAAAACATCGACTGGAATGTAGGTCGTATAGTGAAACAACTCAAAAACAGTGATTTACTGGAAAATACCATTGTAATTTATCTTTCTGACAATGGCCCCAACGGCAATCGATGGAACGGAGGAATGAAGGGGAGGAAAGGCAGTACAGATGAAGGAGGGGTTCGCTCTCCCATGATCATCAATTGGCCCGGTAAAATTCCTAAAGGAAAAATCGTCAAAGAAATTGCCAGTGGCATTGACCTCCTTCCCACATTAAAAGATTTGACCGGTATCACCACTCAACCCAAGAAACCACTCGATGGGATTAGTCTTGAACCCCTTATCATGCAGGAAAATCCAATATGGGAAGACCGTTATATCTTCAACTATTGGGGGGGCAAACTGAGCCTGAGAAATCAAAACTATCGCTTGGGTCACGATGGTCAACTTTTTGACATGGTCAATGATCCCAATCAAACCAGCGATATTGGGGATAAAAAACCACTAGTTTTAACCGCTTTGAACAAGGCCAAGAAACAATGGGAACAAGAAGTATTGGTCGAACTTCCCAAAAAAGACAGCCGTCCGTTCTACATTGGTCATCCCAGTCTTCATACCACACAAATCCCTGCCAGAGACGGAACCCCAAGCGGAGAAATCAAACGCTCCAACCGATTCCCCAATTGTACCTATTTCACCCATTGGATTAATCCGGAGGACTCCATCAGTTGGGAGGCTGAAGTGGCAGAAGATGGAAATTTTGAATTAACCGTTTACTACAGTTGTCCAGAAGACGCCATAGGATCTGTTTTTGAAGTCAGTTTTGGGGATGCCAAAATTAAAGGTGAAATCAAAGAAGCTCACAATACCAATGAATATGGTGCTACAGAGGATAGGGCCGTCCGACAGGAGTCATATGTAAAAGACTTTAAACCCCTTAAAGTAGGAACCATAAAACTCAAAAAAGGAAAAGGAACACTTAAAATCAAAGGAATTAAAAAAAATGGCAAGTCGTTGATGGATTTTAGATTGATGCTTTTCAAACGCATTTAACTTTCGCTATCAGATTCATTTATACAAAGTACGCTCTATAAATTTCAACATTTTTTTTATATTGAATACACTAAATAAAACCAAGCAAGTTGAAAATCATAAATATTGAAACCCATGTTCTTTCAGAAACATTAGAACAAAGTTTCATCTTTTCACAATGGGCTTACCGCGAAAGAAGAATTTGTGTTGACAAAATAAACTCTGACGATGGCATCTATGACTGGGGAAAAGCTTATGGTTCCACAGACGTTATCCAACAGGGGATTGCTTTGCTTGAGCCGATTTTGATTGGAAACAACCCATTGGAAAACAAATTGCTATGGTTTGAAATGTATCGTAAGACATCGGATTTTACCTAAAGAAGTGTGCTTTTTCCTGTTGAAAATTCTGGATTATCATACTTGAAAGCCGTAAAAGCGCCCATGCCCCACTTACCGATCATGCCTACCGGAAGCATTACCGTTGAAAATGCTGTATTATGTTCGCTAAAGGGCCCGTTTGTTTGGGCGGAGGAAGTAGCTTAATGAATAAAAAATTAATTGCAGCAAGAGATTTTGAAGGCATCACTGCCCTTGCTCGGGCGATGACAGAAGCCATTAAAAATTAAAGGAAATGAGTATGAACAAGACTACAAACCTTTATTTCCTCATTTTAAAAAGCTTGATGTTGGCTTTTCTATTGACCACCACAGGATGTGAAATACCCAAAAAAAATCCGCCCAACGTGTTACTCATTATGATTGATGACCTGAACGATTGTATTGAACCCCTAAAAGGGCATCCCCAAAGTCTAACCCCCAACATGACCAAACTCGCCCAATCGGGGGTTGCTTTTCTCAATGCCCATGCCAATGCCCCCATGTGCGGGCCTTCTCGTTCCAGTATGATGATGGGCGTTTACCCCCACCACTCCCTGAATTTTTTCCAAGCCCCATGGTTTAAAAATGCCACCCTAAACAACACGCGTACCCTTTCAGAGCAGTTTAAGATGGCTGGCTATCAAACCTTTGGAACGGGCAAAATACTCCACCACCTCAACAGAGAAAATTGGGATCATTATGAAAACCCAGCCGATTATGGCCCCATGGTATGGGATGGAAAAAACCGCTTGGCGCATCCCGATGTTCCTCGTCCATTTTATGACATCGGTGCTGTTGACGGTTCGCTGGGCCCTTTGGTCAATTTGGAAGGAAAAACGACCAGTGCAGGGCGGGCAATGCAATGGATTTATGGCTACAAAAAAGAAGGCATCATTCCCATGCGGTACATCAATGATGATGATCGTGGCCCCACCCCAGATGAAATGAATGCCGCTTGGACTGCCGATAAAATAAAATCTATGGCAGCTCAAAAATTGGAACGGCCTTTTTTCTTGGCCGTAGGCTTTCTCAGACCCCATACCCCATTGATCGCTCCACAAAAGTATTTTGACCGATTTCCACTCGACAAAATCCAAGTCACTTTAAAAAAAGAAGATGACCAGCAAGATACTTTTTTGGAGGTTTCTTATGAAAAAAATCAGGTGTTCACCCTCGAAATGGGTGCAAAGATGTTCAATGAAATCTCCGCGTCTTATGGTAGTGAAGTCGCTGGATTAAAACGTTGGACACAAGCCTATCTGGCCTGTGTAGCCGCGGTGGACGAAAACGTGGGTCAAGTAATGGATGCACTCGATCAAACCCAACTCAAAGACAATACCATAGTAGTGTTGGCCTCCGATCACGGCTTTCATATGGGCGAAAAGGATTATCTGTACAAAAACTCCTTATGGGAAAAGAGCACAGCTGTCCCTTTGATCTTTAGAGCTCCCGGTCATACAAAACCAAACACCACCATTACCAAAGCGGTTTCCCTGATTGACGTTTATCCTACCTTGGTGGACTTGTGTGGTTTGTCTTCGGAAACCCAAAAAAACGAAAAAGGTCATCCCTTGGATGGCTTCAGCATGAGGGAGTTGTTGGAAAATCCAACTGCCAAAACATGGAAAGGAGACCGCCCAGCACTAACCGTTGTCTATGCGGGGCCAACTTATGAAGACATGCCCCATATGCAACACTATGCCATCAAAACCGACCGATACCGCTACATTCTGTACAATAACGGAAATGAGGAATTGTATGACCATCGGAATGATCCCAATGAATGGAATAATCTGATTTTTTTAAAGGATAAACCCCACAAACAGCTAGAAAACCTACGCCAACAAATGGCCCAAATGGTGGCTCCCATTCAACTGAACGGATTCAACAACATAAAATAAATGAAAGGTCTTAAAAGTATTTTTTTTCTCTTATTTCTCTTGATTGGCCTACTGAGTTTGGCTCAAGAGGAAATTTCCTTAAATGGCAATTGGGAGATCGTTTTTGATCATAACAATGAAGGAGCCCAATCCATGTGGCACCAAAATGAAGTGTTTCAAAAGTTAGCTGCCAAAAGAAAGATCAAAGTGCCCAGTAGTTGGGAATTGATTGAAAAAGACTATGAAGGCGTCGCTTTTTACCGATATGCTTTTGATGTTCCTCAAGATTGGGAGGGAAAGGTTGTCCGGCTCCAATTTGATGCAGTAAACTATCTTTCCGAAATCTGGCTCAATGACCAAGTCGTAGGCTACCACGAAGGAGGGTTTACCCCCTTTGGGTTTAGGGTGGACAATATGATGAAAGCGGGTAAAGAAAATGTATTGATCCTTAGGGTGGTCGGCCCCATCATTTTATCAGACAAAAATATCGATGGTGTAAAGGCGCTGGAAACCCCGCAATGGCGGGGTGGCATCTCTGGTGGCATATGGCAAAATGTACGATTGGTTGCCACTGGGGCCGCTTATATCAAAGATGTTTTTGTGGAACCCAATATCAATGACAATACGGTTACTTTTCATTTAAAACTGGATCATACCAGCATCAAAAGTGAGACCAGCACAGTTGAAGTTGAAATTACAGCGGCTACAAACAAAAAAAATAAAGTCGCCGATCATCATGCGTTGGTCCAACTCCAACCAGGGATCAATGACTACAAAGTGGCATTGCAAATCCCCAATGCTCAGTATTGGTCACCAAAGAATCCTTTTTTATATCAAGCAACGGTTAAACTGAAAAACGATCAAAACCATTCAGATGCCTGGCATCACCGTTTTGGGTTGAGAGAATTGACGATAAAAAATGATGATTTTTACCTCAATGGAAAAAGAATTTACATCAAAGCCACTTTTTTTGAAGGACTTTATCCCAATGGAATCGCCCATCCTGATTCTGAGGAAATGGCACGAAAAGAAATCCGTCTGGCAAAAGCTGCAGGTTTTAATATGATCCGACCCTGGCGACATCCCACTACGTCCATGTGGTTGGATTTGGCTGATGAAATGGGAATCATGGTCGTGGGGAGTCCTGCGCTGGAATGTATGGGCCTCCCCCTTTCCTCTCCCTATTTGCCTTCTAGAGTGACCCGAGAAGTAGAACAAACCATTCGCAAAGACCGCAATCGCACCTGTATCGTTCAGTGGGAGTTATTCAACGAGTTGCACCGTCCAGTATTAAATCAATTGATGCATCCGATGGCCATGCTCAGCCGGGATTTGGATCCTACCCGACTCATTCTCGATGAATCTGGAGGTTGGGCTTTTGGTGCCAATATGTATTTACCCTATAAAAAAGAACCCACCAAATTCAATGACATTCACAATTATGCAGGTGCTTACATCAATGAAAAAGTTTACAACAGCTATGTCTCTATGGCGATGACAGAAGCAGAAAAGGACGCCATGGGTCTTGGCAATTTTAGGATGGAAGGCAAGTCCAAAGTTGTACCAGGAATGATGTCTTTTTTGTCGGAATTGGGCTATGGAAGTTTGGCAGAATTGGTATCGGTCAACAAAAGATTTGAAGCAGAGGGCAACCCCCTGACCCCTGCCTATCGCTACCACAAGCGATTGCACGAAGAACAACAGCAAATGCTAACTGAAACCGGCTTAAAATCGCTTTACCCTGACATGAAAGATTATTATTTGGAACAACAACACGTCCATGGCACAGCCAATAAAAGAATGATTGAAGCCATACGTTCCAATCCTCATATGGATGGCTATTGCGTTCATGCCCTCGTTGGGGGGGATTGGATTTTAGGAGCAGGACTATTGGACATTTGGCGAAACCCAAAATCCTATGCCTATGAGGCAACCAAAGCGGCCAACCAAGACCGAATTGTTTCCATCAGAAGTTTACCGAGAAATGTATATGCCCAAAAAGGAATGAACTTAAAAATTACGGGCATCAATGATATAGAAAATGTAGCCGCTAATTATGAAATTTCAATCCAATCAAAAGAAGGCAAGGAGGTTTTTAATTATCAATTTAAATCCAATTGGCAAACGGGAATAAGTTCTTTGTTCAATCAAAAAATCAACACCAAAGAATGGAGCGGTCATTATACCGTTAAAGTAAAAGTGAGGGACCAAAAGAATCAGGTACTGACCGAAAATTTTATAGACTTTGAAGTTTTCAATCAAGAGGATCTTCAAGCTCCAGCAGGAAAAGTAGCCGTATTAGATTTCAATGGAAATCTGAAAAAATTCCTCCAAAAGAACAAAGTAAAAACCCTTGACTTTAGCTCCAATACTCCCCAAAACATTCCTGTATTGGTCAGTACCTACAAGGCGAAAAACGAAGAAGAAAGCAAACATTTTAAACGGCTGTTAAAATTTGTTGAGGGAGGCGGTACTGCTGTTTATTTGGACCGCTTTAAGGACAGTGTGAAAACAGAAAGTGACGTAACTCCTTTTACCGCAAGAGTACATCCCTCCAAAGGCTTGTGGACATGTATTCCTCACATCACCAAAGATCACCCCATTTTTGAGGGACTCCAACGCAATGGTTTTCTCAGGAATACCTACGAAAACATTTGGCCCCAAAAAAGTCTGAGAAATCTCAAAGTAAATGGGGTAAAAGTTCCCGAAAAACCCATAGTCGCCTCTGTTGCCTTTGACTGGTTTTCCAAAGGACATAAAATGGGCTACCAAGGCCCGGGCCCATCGTGGTGGGGAGCAGATATGACAATGGTTCCCATAAAAAAAGGGCAATATCTGCTGTCTCAATTTCAACTGTTGGAAAACTTGGGGAAAGACCCCGTTGCAGACAAATTGCTTTTTAACATCATTCGATTTTTAACCGCCAAAGAATAAAAAAAATGCGCAATATTTTTCTTCTACTGTCTTGTATCTTAACCTACTCCCTTGTTGGTCAAAACCTTTGGGATACTGGAAAGGTCAAAGGGGGATGGACCACCGAAGCTGAAGACCAAGAGGCCAATGCGTGGAAAGCGCAATGGATCTGGCTGGACAATGAGGAGGAAAACCATATGATGCTCAGCCGAAAAAGTTTTTTAATGGATGAGCTGCCTGAAAATGCCATTTTGAAAATCACTGCAACCTCTCAATACAAACTCTACATCAATGGGCAGTACCTGCTTCAAGGACCCGCCAGAAGTGCACCCCATCACCAATATTATGATGAATTGGAAATCACTCCATTACTCCAAAAAGGAATTAACACCATTGCCGTAAAGGTGCATTATCAAGACGGACAACAATCCTATCACTTCCCTTCAAGACCAGGGCTATTGGCCCAACTGAATCTGACATTTGGGGATGAGGTGTTGTCTATCTCCACGGATAAAAGCTGGAAAGTCATAGCTGATCCATCTTGGGACAACAGTGCTCCCCTGATCAATCGTTTTCAGGATTTTGTCAATGACAAGGTAGACTTTAGAAAAAAAATCGGAGGTTGGTACAACCCCACTTTTGATGATACGACCTGGCCCCCTGCAACACTCGTTTACAGGAATGTTGGCTGGCCTACCCATCAAAAAAACAGCTTGGCAGGTGCCACCACCTTACCTTGGATCAACCTGATCCGAAGAGACCTCCCCTATCTCATTGAAACCGATTGGGTGACCACCAATCTGATCAAAGCAGAGCAAATCGAAAGTCCCAATATTGATAAAATGCCGCTCATTTCGATTCTACCCTCAGAGGATATAAGTGTTGACCCCACTATTCCATTTATTTTAAAAGGTTCGAAAAAAGGAAAATCTTGGTTTTTGCTCTATGACTTTGGACAAATGATTAACGGCAACCCCCGGCTATCTATTGAGGGAGAAAAAGGAATAAAAGTCGAGATTCTGACAGCCCCATATCAAATCAATGGGTTCTTTAGACATACCGTTGTTCATTCCAATTTTAGAGATCAAATTATCTTATCTGGAGGATTGGATCAATGGGAATCCACCTATTTTAAACCCTCCCGATATTTGGCCTTGGTCATTCATTCACAAGACCCAGTCAAGGTGGTTCAAGTGGGCTCACGGAAATTAGAATATCCCTTTAAAGCTAAAGGCGAAATTCAAAGCATTGAAGCTCCTTGGGTTCGGCAATATTTTGATGCCACGGACAAAACCATCAAAGCCTGTACCACCGATGCTTATACCGATAATTATCGGGAACGCAGGCAATACGCCCAAACTGGCTATTACGGTGCTATGGGCAATCAATGGATTTTTGGAGATACTGCATTGCAACGCCGCTACCTCATTCAAACTGCTGATGAACAAGAGGCCAATGGTATCATGCCAGCCTATGCCCCTTTGAAAAGTGACGATTATATGATCATTCTGGATTCCAATTTACTTTGGATCAGAAGCCTTTATCAATACTACCTTTTTTCTGGCGACCGAATCACCACACAAAAATTGATGGACAGTGCGCTAAAACTTATGGCTTTGATCCACAGTTTTACCGATGATTTGGGTTTGATCAACAACCCTCCCTATGCCTACTGGTTGGATCATTCCGATCTGGACCGCGCTGGAGCCAATTTTACTTTAAACGCTCATTATCTCGGGGCTTTGGAAGATTTTAGCCAATTACTCCAATGGATGGATGAGGAAGGGGCAATGGTTTTTACCCAAAGAGCACGACTTTTGAAATCCTCACTACAAACCCATTTTTGGAATGCCGAAAAGGGGCTTTTTTCAGATGCTTTATTGGCATCAGGAAACTCCTATAAATATAGTGAACATGCCAATGGGATGGCTTTGGCACTTCAGATTGCAGATGAGGTTCAAGGAAAATCCATTATCGAAAAACTTTTGGTCGATGACCCCAATCTGTACATCAAAAGGACAAATGGAATGACCATAGTAACGCCTGCCATGTCTTATTTTCTCCACAAGGGGATTGCTCAATATGGTCATGTGGATGCTTCATTTGATTTGCTACGTCGCCGATTTGATCATATGTTGGAACCTCAGTACAATGGAACTTTGTGGGAAGAATGGTGGTTGGATGGAACTGGAAGGAGCGGTAAGTTAAACAATAATTTTACCCGAGCGGATGCGCAAACCGAAAGTGCTTTTATGCCCGCTCTTTTTGCAGAATTTCTTTTAGGGATTCGGCCGTCTCAACCTGGGATGACAGAAATGACCATAGCATTGCCTCAAACAAAAATCAAAAAAATAGCATCTGTCATTCCCACACCCATGGGTTCACTCACCGTTGGTTGGGATCTGAATGAAAAATCCAAAAGGGTACTGCAACTGATAATCCCCGAGGGAATGAAAGTAAAATTAGAGCAAGATAGCTTTGACCTTCCCAAAGAGGAAAGCATTCTTGTGAATGGAACAAAAACCCCTTTCCAATCAATTAATCCACTAGGCTCGGGAAGTTGGGAACTGCTTTTCTAATCTATTTTAACTCCAGCTTTTCGGTTTTACCGTATCCATCACCTCTGATGGCTTCAAAAGCGGTCAATAGCTCTTGAAGTTTTTCAGGTTGGCTCTCCGCCAAGTTGTTTTGTTGTCCAATGTCTTCGGCTAGGTTGTACAATTGAAAATCGGAATCATTGCCCAATTCAATTTTTACATTATCATTAGATGCAGGACCTTTATAGGGTGGAATCATTACCCAATCTCCTTTTTTGTATGCTGTTCTAGAGGTCGCTTCGATAACCAATTCATCCCTACCCTGATCCGATTTACCCATCAATAAATCCATTAAGGGAAGGCTATCATCGGTTCTGACATCGCTTCCTACCAATTGAGCCAAGGAGGACAGCAGATCCAATTGACTGACCATAGCATCGGAAACACCAGGTTGAATTTTACCTTTCCAATAGGTGAAAAAGGGCACGTGAGTACCGGCCTCAAAGAGGCTGTATTTTCCGCCACGGAAAGGGCCCCATGGCGTGTGGTCGCCATTTTTTACATCAGCATCATCGTAGTATCCGTCATTTAGTACTGGGCCATTGTCGCTTGAAAAAATAATAAGGGTATTTTCTAAAATTCCCTCAGCTTCCAAAGTTTTTTTCAATTCCCCCAAGCACCAATCAGCCTCAACAATGGCATCGCCTCTTGGGCCTAACTCGGACAGTCCTTCAAATCTTGGGTGGGGTGTTCTGGGAACATGGGGTTGTTGCATGGGGTAATACAAAAAGAACGGGCCTTCCTTGTGGTCTTTGATGTATTTTTTTACCCCATTTAAAAAATGATCGGCCATATCAATATCACTCCATTTGGCGGCTTCTCCCCCTTTCATGAATCCAATTCTGGGAATCCCATTGACAATACTGCTGTTGTGTCCGTGGTGCCACTTCATGGTCAATAATTCAGGATTATCGAGACCCGTAGGCTCTCCCTCAAAATTCTTTTTGTAACTGACTTCGATCGGATCGTTAGGGTCTAATCCTACAACCTTTCCATCTTCGATATATACAGTAGGCACCCTGTCTTGTGTGGCTGCCAAAATATAAGAATAGTCAAAGCCTACCTCGTTGGGTCCTGGACTGACCAATTGGTTCCAATTGACATTCCCATTGCCCAAGCCCAAATGCCACTTGCCGATGATGGCGGTTTGGTAGCCCTGCTGTTTTAACATGCTGGGAATGGTCATCTGGTCGGTACCAATGATCAAGGGAGCCGTTCCAGGAAGGATTTTAGCTCTTTTTTCGCGCCACGGATATACCCCAGTCAAAAGGGCATAGCGGCTGGGGGTACAAGTTGCTGAGGTGGCATAACCATTGTTGAATCGCATTCCTCCCAAAGCCATCGCATCCATATGGGGCGTTTTTAATTTTTTAGCCCCGTTATAACTCACATCTCCAAAGCCCAAGTCATCCAAATAAACGATAATAATATTGGGTTTCTGTGGAACTTCTTTTTCGTTGCAGGAGACAAAACCTAAGGTTAAAAATAAAACGAACGCAGTAAATTTGAACTTTATAGACATAATGGTTTAATTGTATTTCGTTGCTTCCACAAATTAGTGATTTTTAACTATTTTAGAAGAGATATAGCACTAAAACATGAAAAAAAATAACTCAAAAATTATATTGTTTTTTACTTTGGTAATGACTGTTTTCAGCTTATTGGGTTGCGGACAAGAGCAAAAGAAAGTAGATCAAAAAAATCATCCCAATCTAATTGTTATCATGGCCGATGATTTAGGTTATGTAGATGTGGGATTCAATGGTAGTGAAGACATTCCTACTCCCAACATTGACCGCATTGCACAAAATGGAGTCAAATTCACCAATGGCTATACTCCCTATTCTGTTTGCAGTCCCAGTAGGGCAGGGTTTATTACCGGTCGCTACCAACAGCGTTTTGGATATGAAAGAAATGTACAGTATCGACCCAAAGACCCTAATATGGGGATACCTCCTGCTGAAAAAACGATCGCTGAAATACTTCGTCAAGTGGGTTACACCAATGGAGTGGTTGGAAAGTGGCATTTAGGAGCGCATATCAGTAAGCATCCGCTGAAACGTGGCTTTGATTTTTTCTTCGGGCATTTGGGTGGAGGACATCGCTATTTCCCTGAAGAATTGACCATTGAGGATAGTTATTCCATCAGTGACGAACCCCTGAGCTACAGGACATGGATCATGAGAGATCACCAACCAGAGAAAACGGAGGAGTACTTGACCGATGCGTTTTCAAATGAAGCTGTCAAGTTTATCGAAAAAAACCAAAACAATCCTTTCTTCTTGTATTTGGCCTACAATGCCCCCCATGGTCCACTGCAAGCCACAGCAAAATATCTTAATCGTTTTGATCATATTGAAAACCAAAAGCGAAAAACTTATGCGGCAATGGTCAGCGCTGTAGATGATGGGGTGGGTAGAATTCTTGACCAACTGAAAGTGTTGGGTATTGAAGACAATACCATTGTTTTCTTTTTGTCGGACAACGGAGGACCTGAGCCAAATAACGGATCGAACAACGGACCACTTCGGGAAGGAAAATCCTCCATTTATGAAGGGGGAAATCGTGTTCCATTTGCCATGCAATGGCCTGCTCAAATTGATCCAACGGTCTATGAATACCCTATTTCTAGCCTGGACATACTCCCCACCATAGCAGCCTTAACCCATGCACCTTTGGCGGCAGAAAAGCCACTGGATGGAGTAAATATTATTCCTTATATCAAAGGAAAAAAACAAGGAAGGCCACATCAAACCTTATACATAAGAAAGTTTGACGAAGATCTTTATTCCGTCAGAGATGGCGATCTCAAATTGGTGACCAAGAAAAAAAACACCCTAAAAGAATTATACAACCTAAAAGAAGATTTGGGAGAGGAGAATGATTTATCAGCTGTTTTTCCTGAAGAAGTTAAAAGGCTGGATTCGCTGCGTCAAGATTGGGATAAGCAGTTGATCGATCCTATTTTCTTGGGATTGAAGCATACCGATCGGTGGAAGAAAAGGTTAAAATAAAATCCTTTAAAAAAAATTAACTTAAAAAAAATGTTAACTCATTTTAAAATAAGTTACTTAGTGCTTGCTATTAGTAAGTTTTTCTCATTTCATGCGATTTAAAAATTACATTTGATTCTATGAACGATGCCATCTTCCAACTCATCAGTCAATTGGACATTTCGAAAATCGAAAATCATCGCAAAGATTTATTACAACCTCTTCAAGAATACGTATCCCAAAAATTAAAAGAAAACAAGGAAATAAATCTCAACTTCATATGTACTCACAATTCTCGAAGGAGTCAACTGACGCAAGCTTGGGCCAAGGTGATTGGTGATCACTATGGGTTAAACATTAATTCCTTTTCGGGAGGAATTGAAGTCACAGCATGTAATGAAAGAACCATAGCCTCTTTAAGGCGTATGGGTTTTGAAATCAATGAGCCCGGAGGTGAAAACCCCCACTATGAGGCAAAATACGACGACAATAATCCAATTGTTCTTTTTTCAAAAATCCATGACGATCTGCCCAATCCAACCAAAAATTTTGCCGCAGTGATGACCTGTACCCATGCCGACGAAAACTGCCCTTTTATTCCCGGTGCCGAAAAAAGAATTTCACTCCCCTATGAAGATCCAAAGGCTTTTGACAATACTCTCGAGGAAGCCAAAATGTATGATGAACGCTCACTACAAATCGCCACGGAGTTAAAATATGTTTTTAGCGGATTATCGATTTAAAGCCCTTACTTCCTGAGCTCCATAATACATTCCACCAATTAGCGCCACTAGCTGCCGAGTCAGTTCGTCAGCAGTAATATTTTTGGGCAAACCAAACTCAGAACCATCCATAGATTGAAGAAGGTTCTTTTTTTGGTCGAGAAAAATGGCCGTGTGCAACCGGTCTCTGATCACGAATTCCAAGCTCATTTCAGTTCCCTTGTATTGCTGGCGAAAAGCTTTGATATCTGAGATGGTAGTGTACAAGATCCGCTTTGGGCTTTCAAAATCTAAATCCGTTCTCAGCCTCAATGCATCGAAAAAATTTTCATCCAACTCCATTTTTGAAGCGACATCGGATAAAGAAGAACCATCTGACTGATCTTCTTGAGCATAAGAGGGAGAACCCATGGAAAAATAAATGGCGTGGAACAAAAGCCAATAGCTTAATTTCATCCTCGCCATCCTTTAGTATTAGAGCTTTCTCAGCCAAATATTACGGTAGGAAACCGGGTTTCCATGATCTTGGAGGTAAAGTCGTTTGGGGGTATTAATGTCTCTGATTT
Organism: Bacteroidota bacterium; assembly: GCA_027621505.1. Classification (GTDB taxonomy): domain Bacteria; phylum Bacteroidota; class Bacteroidia; order Flavobacteriales; family Flavobacteriaceae; genus UBA8316. The sequence goes on from JAQCBK010000020.1 coordinate 15,985, forward strand.
TGGGATGTCCAAGGTACTCTGTAGTTCCTTTTATTTCGACATTATTTTGTACCAAAACACCATTGTGGAATACGGTCAATGTTCCCTTTTTGATACGGTTCCCATTGTCGTAAAATATCGGTTCATTAAAAATAATATCATAGGTTTGCCACTCTCCAGGGGGTCTTGAAGCATTGACCAAAGGGATCGATTGTTTGTAAATAGACGCTGCTTGTCCGTTGGAATAGGTGACATTGTTGTAGCTGTCCAAAACCTGAACTTCATAGGTTTTTTGGAAGTAAACCCCACTATTGCCCCTGCCTTGTCCCTTTCCCTTTATTACCGGTGGGGTTCTCCATTCTATGTGCAACTGAATGGATCCAAATTCTTCTTTGGTTTCTATACCGCCGTCTTGTTTTACCGTCATGGATCCATCGGGATTGATGGTCCAATCGGCAGCTTTTCCGGTCTTGGCATTGATCCATTGGGACAGGTCGGTTCCGTCAAAGAGGACAATGGCATCACTGGGAGGGGAATTGGCATCACCGGGATTGATGATTTCTGGAACAGGTTCCCATGCTTCTGTCATTTGGGGCGTCATTTCTTTTTGGGCAAACAATGGGATACTGACGAGTAAAAGGAGGATATATTTCATATTTTTTGAGTTTTTACAATTGGTAAATAAGGAAAAATCATAGATTTTCCCTTATTTAAAGTTCTATAGTTTATGCCGTTTTCAACCTCTTTTGCCAAAAGAAAAGAATGGTAAACAACACGATCAAAATAGCAGGAAAGCTGATCATGGTGGTTAAAGTTGCCTGACCGGCTGCCAAGTCCAATGCGTCCCCACTAAGTCCTTGGGATTTCATCTGTACAGTTGAGGAGTCGATCCATCCACCTATGATGGGTTGGAATATTGAGGTAGAAAACATTCCCATCGCACCTATTATAGACATTCCCAAAGCACCACTTAGAGGAATTTTTTCAGCAATAAATCCAATCATATTGGGCCAGAAGTAGCATACTCCAAGGGCAAAAAATACTGCAGCCACGTAGGTCATGGATCCAGTTTGTGTGCTGAATAAAAATATCCCGATGGCGGTCAATACTGCTGATCCCAAAAGCACTCCTGTTTGATCGTATTTGTGAACCATATCTCCTCCAAAGTACCTGCCTACGGCCATCAAACCTGTAATCAAGGCTAAAATAACCATCGGATGGGCTCCGCTACTGCTCAGAATAAGGCTTGTCCATTGTTGTGGACCAAATTCTGAAATGGCGGTAAAAGCCATACAAACCAACATAAAGATATACAATGGTGTAGCCATAGCCTTGAGGTTTTCTCCTACTGAACTGATCCCTTCCAATTTGGGTTTGGGGAAAGATTGGCCGTAAAAGAGATAAAAATAAATCAGTGTAGGGATCATGATGATCCATATTTGAGCCTGCCATCCCATATCCAAGTCAGTCATAAATTTGGAGATCAAACTTCCCAAAACAATTCCACCAGGAAACCACATATGGAATCGATTCAACAAAGTATTCATGGTTTTCCCCTCATAGGCATCTGCAATCATAGGATTACAAGCAGCCTCAGTGCAACCATTACCGATTCCGATCAATAGCGTGGAGATCAGTAATCCTGTATATCCTCCTGAAAAAATAGTTAATATGATCCCTAAGGTGTGGGTCAAAAAAGCAAATTGCATGATTCTTTTGGGCCCCAATTGATGATAAAACAAACCTCCCAAAAACATAGAAATGGGAAATCCGAGAAACCACATGGAGTTGATGAATCCCAGTTGTTGTCCGGAAAGCTCAAAAGCCGCTCCTAATTGGGGTAAAATACCCGCTCTGATACTAAATGAAAAGGCGGTTGTGATTAGGGCAAAGCAACTGCCATAAAAAAGTCTTTTGTCATTATTCATAATATTTGGTTTATTATTTATGATACAATTTATAAATATAATTGAAATGTACTTAAAAACTATTCGCTAAGATACTTTCGTAAAGCTCTTGTTTTCCACTGGTATGGGGAATTTCTCCCTGTTTGACTCCAATTTTGTACAAATCTTGAATGGACAATTCCCCTTTTTCAAAGGCGCTTCCGTTTCCACTGTCATAAGATTGGTAGCGTTGTTTAAGCATATCGGTATAGGCAGTGTTGGTCAAAATATGTTCAGCAGCCATCAGCCCCCTCGCAAAAGTGTCTGCCCCCTGAATGTGTGCGATAAAAAGATCCTCCAAGTCGGTAGAGTTTCTTCTTACCTTGGCATCAAAATTGATTCCACCGCCTTGAAGGCCACCCGATTTAAGAAACACCAGCATGGCCTCAATGGTTTCATAGATATTGATAGAAAACTGATCGGTATCCCATCCATTTTGGTTATCTCCGCGGTTGGCATCGATACTCCCCAACATGCCTGCATTGGCCGCTACTTGCAGTTCATGTTCAAAAGTGTGTTGTGCTAAAGTGGCATGGTTGACCTCGATGTTCAACTTGAAATCGTCTTGCAATCCATATTGGTTTAAAAAACCAATCACGGTAGCACTATCAAAATCATATTGGTGTTTGGTCGGTTCGGCAGGCTTGGGCTCTACAAAAAAGTTGCCTTTAAAGCCTTGTTGTTTGGCATAGTCCACCATTTTATTGAAAAACACTCCCAGATGATCTAATTCGCGCTTCATATCGGTATTCAGTAGGGACAAATAACCCTCTCTTCCACCCCAGAACACATAGTTTTCCGCACCCAGTTCCATTGAGGCGTCAAATGCAATTTTGATCTGGGCTGCTGCTCTAGAGGCCACTCTAAAGTCAGGATTTGTGATGGCGCCATTCATGTAAACGGGGTTGGAGAAACAATTGGCCGTTCCCCACAGTACTTTAATCCCAGTTTCTTGTTGCTTTTCTTTGATGTAGGCGATGATCTGACCGACTCTTTTTTCTGTTTCAGCCAAAGTAGCTCCCTCGGCAATCAGATCAATGTCATGGAAACAAAAATAGTCGAAACCCATTTTTTGGAGAAACTCAAATGCGGCATCGGCCCGGTTTTTGGCTTGTTGCAAAACATCTTTTTCTTGATTCCATGGGTAGAGATTCGTAATCCTACCAAATGGATCGGCCCCGTTGTCATTCATACTGTGCCAGTAAGCCATGGCAAATTTAAAATGTTCACGCATGGTCTTCCCCATCACTAGTTGATCCGGATTGTAGAACTTGTAGGCCAGGGGATGATCGGATTCCTTTCCCTCGAAATTTATTTTTTGAAGGTGTTTAAAATAATTGTTTTCCATTTTATATAATATTATTGAGCAGTTGGTTTTTCCATTTTTCAAAGGAAGCAAAGCTTTCGTTTTGACGTTCAGGATTGGGTTTTATGGTTTTGATAATTTGACTGTTGTCCTTGTTTTGTATAGGATTGGCAATGCTGGCTTTTGCAGCACCTTCTGCTCCAGTAGCTTCGAGCATATCAATGGAGATGCCTAAGGTGTCGGCAATGGTTTTTGAGAATACGTCAGATAAAAAAAGGTTGTCGTTTCCTACTTTTAGGTTTTCAATTTTGACCCCATCTTTTTTTAACCATTCAATGCCATAGATCAATGCAAAAGCAATGCCCTCCAATGTGGCCCTAACCATGTGTGATTGGTCGTGAATATTAAAGTTGATATTGCTGATGTGTCCATTGACCAATTTGTTGTCCAACATCCGCTCGGCTCCATTTCCAAAAGGGAAAACCATTAAGCCATTGCTTCCGATGGGTGCTTGTTGTGCCATATGGTTCAGTTTTTCATAGCCCATCTCCCCCATCAATTGGTGTAACCAGCGGTATTGGATCCCAGCACCATTGAGGTTGAGTAGTTTTCCAAATATTTTTTGTTGGGGTTGATAATCGACGTGGGCAAAAGTATTGACCTTGGTCAGTTCCCTCCCGGACAATTGATCGGTAAGGGCATACACCACACCAGAGGTTCCCCCGGTGGCAACAACATCACCGGCCTTTCTGGCTCCCAAAGTAAAGGCATTGTTGGGCTGGTCTCCAGCTCGGTAAGTGACGGGGGTTCCTGCCTTCAATCCTGTGGCTTTTGCTCCTGCATTCGATACACTGGCCTGCGTTTTGAAATTAGAAACGATTTCTGGGATTAAATTTTGGTCTATTTGATAATGGTCAAAAAGTGCCTCCGAGGGTTGATCCGTTTTAAAATCCCAAAATATTCCTTCCGAAAGCCCCGTAATGGTAGTCTGAGATTCCCCAGTCAACTTGGCCGACAAAAAGTCTCCCGGCATCATGAGTTTAAAAGCTTTTTGATACAGCTCTGGTTCATTTTCAATGACCCATGCCAGTTTGGAGGCGGTGAAATTTCCAGGAGAATTGAGTAAGTGTTCCTTACAATAGGCTGCTCCTAATTTTTCAAAAGCTCCTTCTCCATAGGGGGTTGCCCTGCTATCACACCAGATGATCGACTTTCGCAAAGGATTCAAATCTTGATCGACCAAAACCAATCCATGCATTTGATAAGATATTCCGATACTGGTGATTTGGTCCGCTTGAATTTGGGTTTTTGTTAAAAGTTTTTGGGTAGATTGGCATAGGTATTCCCACCAAAGGTTGGGATCTTGCTCTGCCCACCCCACTTGAAGTGCGTCAATGGGTATTTCTTCATCGGGGACCCTTTGCAGTGCTAAAGTTTTTCCTGTTTTTACTTCTACCAAAGCAGCCTTAACAAAAGAGCTACCTATGTCATATCCTATGGCAATCATTAGGGGTAAGCGGGGTCAATGGTGGATTCTTTTTTCATATATTTTCCCTCAGCGGCCCAACGAAATCCCCTCATTTGCATGGTCATTACCTCGGGTACGTCAAAATCAGATAGTTTGTGGCCTATGGAAGAATAAAAGATTCTTCCCTTACCGTAGTGTTTTTTCCAAACTACCGGCATGGTGCTTCCTGTTACTTTATTTTCTGGTTTTCCTGGCTTTTGATAACTCTCTCTATCAAATTCTGAAATCGCCAAAACTTTGATGTTGGGATCAATGAGCATATAATATTGTTCGGTTTTTTTTAATTCAAAATCCTTCAACCCTTTAGTGATGGGATCCGTCTGATCTATAATCCGGATGGAGTGGTCTATATTTCCTCCAGGGTGTGATACGAATTGCCCCCCTACCATAAACTGGTATCTGAGGTTATCCCTAAAAGCATCACCCATACCTCCATGCCAACCAGATAATCCAGTACCGTTCATAACGGCTTTTTCTAGACCTCTAAATTGCTCTTTGGTTAATTTTCCCATGGTCCAAACTTGAATAATCAAATCGGTTTCTGCCATTAGTTTTTCATCAGTATAAACAGAAAGGGTGTCAAATACCTTTACATTAGCCCCTTCGGCCCTCAGTTTGGGTACCATTAGATCAACACTTTCGGTAGGCTTGTGACCTTTCCAGCCGCCATAAACATAAATGATGTTTTTACCCTTCAATGAGGGAGCCTCTTGTGGGTCATTCTGAGAAATCCCTGGGATTGGGGAAAGCATCAACAGGGTGAAAAAAAGGAGTGCGCTGATACTACTGAAATTTATGGAGATGATCTTCATATTGGTTTGATTTTTTAATTAATTCTTAGTTGTGCTTGGTTTAAGTGATCCTTAATGATCTTAGACCATATAAGATAAGCTTTATCACTGAGATGAAGGCTATCTTTAACAAACAGATCCGGAATGGGTCTGCCGTTGGATCCTAAAAAATGGGATTGGGTAGAGATATAGTTGATCTTTGGATGGTTGGCAGCGTATTGCTCAACTTTCCGGTTGACCTTGGATGTTTGCTCCCATACTTCCCAACGTCTGGGGGTGGGGGTAATCTCAATGAAGTGGATCGGAAGCTCAGGGTGAAGACGGTGTACTTGACGGGTGAAAAACTTAAACAACCGAAAAACCTCATTGGGCCTCAGGTCTTTGTCTTTACCAGAAATATCATTGGCTACAAAACAGACCAAAGCTTTGGCCTTTTGATGTGGAGCCACCAAACGCTCCGTAAAGAAAATTAAATCATAGAAATGTGCTCCGCCATATCCTCTTTTGACGGACTCAAAGGGTAGCATTTGTTCTTGAATTTTAGTCCACCTTCGGATGCTGGAACTCCCCAAGAACAGAATATAATCACTAAGTGATTCATATTCGGTTAATCCCTCTAGTTTTTGAACTTCATTTTCGTAAATCTTATTTTTGCCTTCATATTTTTTTAAGGGAGAACAGCCTAAAAAAAAGAGGATTGAACTGAAAAAAAATAAACCGTAAAATTTCAATTTGATTTTGTTTAAAACACCGTTCAATATATGATAATTATTTTAAATTTATTTCCAAAATGGCTCCGTAGTTCAACGGATAGAACAAGAGTTTCCTAAACTTTAGATACAGGTTCGATTCCTGTCGGAGCTACAACCTAGGGAACAATCTGATTTCCGCATAAAGTACATATACTACAGGCTATTAAAATAAAGCTGCTGTAGGTATCCTCTTCGATAACCCCATCCCAACATTTGGGACATTTCTTTGAGTTTTAATCCGACTCAGAGTACTATTTACCATTGCAATCGTCTTATCTTCAATCTGACTTTCTAGCAAAAGGTGAGTATATAATTCTATCATGTAGGACATTGCACTTAGAGCAGGCTACTGTAATGGTTGGCCCGATAAATAACGCCTCTGGTTTTCCAGATTTTATTTAACACTAAATTTTAAGCATTACCAAAACAAGGCATAAAACAGTGCCGTTATAAGCAATACCCCAAAGGCAGCTACATTAAAGGTTTTGTCAGTAGCAAAGAGTTTTTTGGTAAGCACTATGCCTTTCGGGTCATCTTGGTTGCCCTCGATCTTACTTATACCTGCTATGACAAGTAGCGTTCCGATACAGGTCAGCATCATCTGGTGCATAAAAGGAAGGTTGACAAACATCGCCGCCTCGCTCCAACCGTTGGGTGCCACTTTAAAGTACATCGCCATAGGGATAGACAATATCACTCCCCAGATCGCTGCGTTGTTGGTCGCTTTTTTATAGAAAAGTCCCATCAGGAACACCGCCAAGATTCCCGGGCTTACTACGCCTGTGTATTCTTGGATAAACTGGAATACTTGTCCAAGACTTCCCAGTTGTGGTGCAATGAGCATGGCGATAATAAGTGCCACAAGCCCCGTCAAACGTCCCACTTTGACCATTTGCTTATCATCTGCTTTTTTGTTAAACAACGATTTGTAGATGTCCATCGTAAATATGGTTGATGTTGAATTAATCATTGAGGCCAATGAAGACACAATTGCTGCGGCCAGGGCAGCAAGAATCAGTCCTTTCAATCCTACGGGGATAAAGTTTTTTATCAACCAAGGGGCTGCATTGTCATTGGCCACATTACCCGCCGTTCCCAAAAAGCCTTCACTGCTGAGAAGGCCCATATTTAGGGTGCCTGTCTCTGGGTCTAGGTTCATCACATAGGCAATGATACCAGGAAGTACAACAATCACGGGGATAATAAGTTTTAGAAAAGCAGCAAACACAATTCCTTTTTGACCTTCTCTTAAACTTTTAGCCGCTAGTGTTCTTTGAATGATGTATTGGTTAAAGCCCCAGTAGTAGAGATTTGCGACCCACATTCCTCCAATAAGCACTGCAAGGCCTGGCAAGTCCCACCAAGCATCTCTACCATTAGGTGTAATGATTTCACCTTTGGAAAGGATCATAGAGAAGCGTTCGGGTGCTTTTTCATAGACATATTTGAGTCCATCAATAAAACTACCAGAATCTGTAACGTTAGCTAGCGCAAAGTAGGTCATCAAAAGTCCACCAAAGATGAGCAGCAACACTTGTACCACATCGGTCCAAGCCACGGCTGCCAGTCCACCCCATAGGGAATACGCAGCTGCAAAGAGCCCAAGGCCAATGATGCTGTTTAAAAGGATACTCCCATCCCCACTTCCAACAATGGTATCCAAGGCCTTACCGCCTAAAAACAATACTGTTGTCAGGTTTACAAAAACAAAAAGTGCAATCCAAAAGACTGCCAATATGGTTTTAAGGTTGGTACTGTATCGTTTTTCAATAAACTCTGGAATGGTATAGAGTCCCTTTTCAATAAAAATGGGTAGAAAGTATTTTCCTACCACCAGTAAAGTAATGGCTGCCATCCACTCGTAAGAAGCAATTGCAAGTCCTAAGGCAAAGCCTGAACCTGACATCCCGATAAACTGCTCAGCAGAGATATTTGCAGCAATCAGAGAAGCGCCAATAGCCCACCATGGCAATGATTTACCTGCTAAAAAATAATCTTCTGCACTTTTGGTCTCCCCCTTTTTTTGACGAGATACAAAAAGGCCTATAGATAAAATAAGCAGGGCGTACAAGGCAAATATGGTAATGTCTATTGTTGAAAAATCCATCTTGGTTTAATTTTAGTAGTTGAATATAGGTAATTCTTGTTGTTTCAAGAATGAGAAGTTGCAAAATAGTATACCATAAAACAACATATGCATGAGGTTCCTCAAAACAATAAAGTTATTCTAGTATGGATGTATTAAACTTACCATTTTAATCATGAGGGTTAGGTAGATAAATATTTTCCAAAATAGATCCATTAAAAGTTTTACTTACTACAGGCTTAAATCCAAGCCGATGGGCAATGATTTCAAGTGTATCATTTTCTCGAAGATCAATGGGATCAGTATAATGAATCCAGCCCAGATGAGGGGCTTTCTCAGAACCATAACGGTACCCTATCCTTGCCCCCTCGGTGTCACAATTCAAAGTTACTTTCCCTTGATCGATCATAAATGTTACCGCTGCGGTCAATTGGGGTTTCCCCTCAGGGTAAAATTCAGCAATAAGATCCATTTCATCAATAAATCCCTTATCGTCTATGGCCTTCATCCACCGCTCACACTCACCCCTTAAATCCGACAAAACTTCGGCATAAGCTGGGTCGTTGGCAAGATTTTTCAACTCATGGGGGTCATTTTCAGTATCAAACAATTCCTCAACATCTTTTGTAGTTCTGAACCACAGTGCTTGATTTTCGTCCAAAGCATCGGTGTTTCTCAATCGCAATAACTCCTGCATTACCTCCATTCTTTCTCTGTATGCCACAGGCAAATAGTAGGGTCTCTCTGGATAGAAATTTTTTAAATATTTAAATCGCTTGTTTCTCACCGCACGAATCATATCTACTCTCTCATCAAAACGATCGGCCTGGGCATGGATATAATCTCTAGGCTGTTTCAATTTGAACTTTCCCTCAAAGGCAAAACCCTCCATGTATTGGGGTGGCGGCAGCCCTGCCATAGACAATAAGGTGGGGGGGAAATCAACAAAACTGACCAAGCGGTCGTCTCTTTGCCCTGCTCTGGAGCCATCGGGAAAACGAATGATTAGGGGTACCTTAAGCCCTGAATCATACAACAACCTCTTGTGCCGAGGAAGTGGTCCTCCATGATCTGAATACCACACAATAATGGTCTCATCTAGAAGACCATCCTCCTCCAATTGCTGTAAAATTTTTCCCACAGCACGATCCATTCTCACCACATTGGAATACATTCTCCTCATGGCATTTTTACCTATTTCATTTTGCGGTAGATAGGGAGGCACCTTAACTTCCAAATCATCCGGTACCTGAAGGGGTACCAAAGCACCGTCATTATTTTTTTTAGTCGCTGTCGATTTTCTTTTGGGTGGATATACTCCCCTTTCGTACTTTGCTTTTTTAAAATTCCACATCTTAGACTCATGGGTCACCTCAAAGTTGAAAATGGAAAAGAAAGGGGTGGATACGTTGGGTCTGTTGCGCCAGTGGGCAAAGCTGCCAGATTCATCCCATGCCAACTCTGATTTAAAAAACTGATAATCCTCCTTTGAGTTATTTGTACAATAAAAGCCGTTTTCTCTAAGGATTTCACTGACCATTTTAACTTCTGGCGGAGGCACCGCTTGGTAGTCAACGAGCCCCAACTCCCTGGATAAGGGCTGTAAATTGAGGGTTCGCATGTTTTGTGCTCCAAAGGAATTGGGGTAAAGCCCAGTGGCCAAGGTCGATCGACTGGGAGCGCATACTCCTGATACAGAATAGCTTTGGGTGAAAACCACCCCTTCACGCGCCAATCGATCCAGATGGGGTGTGGGCGCCCTAGAATCTCCATAGGCATTGAGATAAAATGGGCTGAGATCTTCCGCAACCAACCATACGATATTGTATGGTTTCTCTTTTTTTTCATCAACGCATGAGAAAAAAAGCAGCATTGCAATTGAAATAAATTTTAAAATATGGTACGGATAATTCATGGTTTTTTATTTTTATTAAAATTATAGAAGTTTCCCAAAATCATTTGAATTAAAAAAAAGAAAATAAAGGACACAACAATCCATTCCTCCATAAAATTCATGATTCTATTTATTAGAGCTGCAAGAAAAGTTAAAAGTATTGAAAGATAGAGTTGTAATTTTTTAATTTTCTATTTAATATGCCTAAGATTTGACCAACGTCATATTTTAATTAAACCTAAGCTTGCACACATGAACACATTAGATTTTTTGGACTGGGTAATGATTGGCCTCTATTTCTTGATTTTATCCGGAATTGCCGTATGGGTTATTCTCAAAAGAAAAGACAATACCCAAGATTATTTTCTTGCAGGCAGGAATGTAGGATGGTTTGTCGTGGGGGCTTCAATTTTTGCTTCTAACATTGGTTCAGAACACGTGGTAGGTCTTGCCGGTGCAGGGGCAGACAACAAACTACCCATGTTGATCTATGAATTACATGCGTGGATTGTCTTGTTATTGGGATGGATCTTTCTGCCTTTTTATATGCGCTCTGGGGTTTTTACAATGCCCGAGTTCCTCGAAAAAAGGTTTGATTCCAGATCCCGATGGATACTCTCCATTTTTTCGATTGCTGCCTATGTCCTTACGAAAATTTCTGTCACCATTTATGCCGGTGGGGTGGTAGTATCCTATCTTTTGGGAATAGACTTTTGGACAGGTGCCATCGCTACGGTGATCCTCACAGGAATCTACACCGTATTGGGGGGAATGCGCGCCGTAGTATATACTGAGGCACTGCAAGCCGTTGTTTTGGTAGTGGGAGCCTTGTTTTTGACCGTTATTGGACTTAATGAAGTGGGAGGATGGTCGTCCATGAAGGAAACCCTTACCCCAGAATATTTTAACATGTGGCGTCCCATGTCCGATCCGGATTTTCCTTGGTTGCCTCTTTTTATATCGAGTACCATCGTAGGAATCTGGTATTGGTGTACCGACCAATATATTGTTCAAAGGGCTTTGACCGCCAAAAATTTAAAGGAGGCGCGAAGGGGAACCATATTTGGTGCTGTACTCAAGCTCTTTCCTGTATTTTTATTTCTGATCCCTGGGATCATTGCATTGACTTTAAAAATGAGGGGGGAGCTTCATTGGGATTCTGCAGATCAAGCATTCCCCGTTTTGATGAGTAGTTTGTTACCCTCGGGACTCAGAGGACTTGTCGCTGCGGGCCTACTGGCAGCTTTGATGAGTTCATTGGCCTCTGTTTTTAACTCTTGCTCCACTTTATTCACCGTGGATGTTTATAAAAAATTACGCCCCAATACCTCAGAAAAAAAATTGGTAAGAACTGGACAAATTGCTACTGCCGCTGCCGTAATCATTGGTATCATTTGGATTCCCATCATGCAAAACATCTCCGGTGTGCTGTATGAATATCTGCAAAAAGTACAATCCTATATTGCACCGCCCATCACTGCTGTCTTTCTCTTGGGGATTTTTGTCAAAAGGGTCAACAAACAAGGTGCTTATTATACCCTGATTTCAGGATTGATCATTGCAAGTTTGAGAATCATCCTCGAGCTGGTCGCAGACCAACTCGACCCCAATGGTTTTCTCTACCTATTGGGAACCGTTAATTATCTCATATTTGGCTCCTATTTCTTTTTGCTGAGTGTGTTGATATTGATTGGTGTGAGTTTGTCTACAGCGGCCCCGAACTATGAAAAAGTAGAAAACCTAACCTTCTCAACCCTCTCGGCTAAAGCCAAAGAGAACAATAAAAACAGTTATAACCATTGGGACATTTTCATTACCGTTGCCGTGGTAATGATTGTTGTCGGGGTAATGTATTTCTTTAACGGTACCTAATACAATCCAAGGATCAAATCCGTCAATAAAAAAAGCCTCAATATGAGGCTTTTTTTATTGTAGTGCAGGGTAAATTACAACCATTCTACTTTTCCAGAGGCGAGTTGATAAACCCCTCCTTTAATTTCAATTTTACCTTCGTCTTCCAAATCCTTTAGCATGGGACTCATGGAGCGAATTTGATCCATAGTTTGCTTTACATTTTCGTCTATAGCGGCATTAACAAAATGTGTATTACTGCTATCGTGCGGTTCTGATGCTCCATCTTTGACCGCCTCTACAGCAGGAGTAATATTGGAAAGTAGAGAAGTGATGTTCCCCAATTCTACCCTATCGCAAGCAGCTTTGACAGCACCACAGCCCTCGTGGCCCAAAACCACAATAAGCTTACTCCCTGCAACACCACAAGCGTATTCCATACTGGCAACAATATCAGTATTTACAAAATTTCCAGCAACTCTGGCCACAAAAATATCCCCAAGTGCTTGGTCGAAAACCTGTTCAACGACCACTCTTGAATCTATACAAGAGAGTACAATGGCCTGCGGAAACTGGCCATTGACACTGTCCGCCCTTAGGTGATCCAAGGAAACGTCAGTAAGCTGACTGTCCACATAACGTTGGTTTCCCTCTTTCATAAATTCATAAACTTGCGAAGGGGTTAAGCCGGATTGTGTTTGTTTGTCTAGAATATTAGATTTCATTTTAATTACATTTTAATTAAGTTGATGATTTTTCTTAATATAAGAAAAGCATTTATTGTAGTCTTTGAAAATATTGTCTTGGGGAATTAATTTCGGAACCATATTAACCCTTTCCATCATGAATTTGGGTTGTTTTTGGAGGTCCACCAAATAGATGGTTTTTCCTTGTTCACTCAGGTCTACCAAGATTTCTTCCAAAGCGTAAAGTCCAGACTGGTCGATATAATCCATGGTCTCAAGCCTAAGAACAATAATCTTGGCAGAACTTGGTATTTTTTTGGCGAGTTTTTGAAAGCCGTCGGCCGACCCAAAAAATAAAGGGCCCATAATTTGTTTGATGACAATGTCTGCGATTCCGTCACCATCTGCATCTATCACCTCCTCTTCGTCCTTCGATCCATTTGAGGGCAAGGCTTTTAAAATGGATCGATTGGATGTGGAATCCCCGATTTTCTTCATGAACATGAGCGAAGCCATCACCAAGCCAATTCCAACAGCATACACCAAATTCCAAAAAGTAGCCAACAAGAGTACGGCCAACATTACAATAACCTCTGAGCTGATTCCAAATTTTCCAATTTTAACATCTTTGGGAAGTATGGGTATGGCTTTCAGTCCGCGATAATCCATTACGCTGATTCCCACTGTGACCAATATCCCAGCCAATGCTGCTGCCGGAATAAGGGAGGCCACGGAACTAAATAATAAAAGAATGAGTAACAATACGATGCTGGAAATCATCCCTGAAATACGGGTTACCCCACCTGAGTTGATGTTGACCACCGTTCGGATCGTAGCACCTGCTCCTGGAAGTCCCCCAAAAAGAGCCGATATACTGTTTCCAATTCCTTGGCCAATCAATTCCTTATTGGGCAAGTGTCGGGTTTTGGTCATATTATCCGCCACCACACTGGTCAATAGTGAATCAATGGCTCCAAGTAAAGCCAAGGTCAGTGATGTCAATATATAGGGCGTCAAATCCAATACACTGATCTCCGTAAATATTCCCCATTGAGGAAGTGGAAAGCCGCTTGGGATTGCTGTTATGGGTCGATAATCAGGGACAAAAAATACCGCTACGGCAGACATGACAACTAGGGCCACAAGGGTACTTGGAACAGCCTTTGTGATTCTTTTAAAACCATAGATGATTAAAACAGTTCCAAGGGCCAGGAGCAATTCAATCCAATTGATTTTATTAAGGGCAATGGGGAGTACCTTTATTGAACCTAATACCCCAGAAGCATAATTTGAAGCCAAAACGACAGCTTCCCGCTGAATTTCATCTCCAGAAATCTTTCCTCCTCGAGAAACAGTCTCTGAAAAATCCTCTAAGACAAGAAGTCCCTCTCCTGCCTCTTCTTCCAATATTTTACTCAGCAACACTGCCTCAGCTTTTGGTTTGAAGGATTCAACCAAAGCCGTATCTTCTCCAGGATAATACCCCAAGACAGGGAGGGTTTGCGTTGTCAAAATAATAAGGCCGATAGCGGTCATAAAACCAGACACCACAGGATAAGGAATGTAACGTATGTATTTTCCCAATCCCATAAAACCCAAACCTATTTGCATTAATCCAGCAAGCATGAAAACCGCCAAAATGATAGGCAATGCTTTTCCAACATCACCGTCATTGGAAGCGATCAGGGTAGCAATAATCACCATGCTTAGAGCAGTCATTGGAGCAGTTGGCCCAGAGATTTGGGTATTGGTTCCTCCCAAAATAGCCGCAAAAAAACTTAAAAAAATCGCTCCATAAAGACCTGCTGTGGGCCCTAAACCAGATGAAACTCCAAAAGCAAGTGCCAATGGCAAGGCAATAATACCAGCGGTTATCCCGCCAAAAATATCACCACGGAGGTGTTTGAAAATATTTTTCATTTAAAAAATTTAAAATTATTTATACCTGAAATAAGTGTCGGAAAA
>JAQCBK010000021.1 GCA_027621505.1 Bacteroidota bacterium
AGATCTACTGTGTTTAAATATACAAAATATTTAAAAATGAGATATAACCTTTCATTTTATTTGAATTTTAAAACCTAAATTTAAAACTGTTAAGGATAGAATGTATCTTGAAGATAATAAGGGTTAAAATTAAATAAATTATGGTTTATTTTTTGGCTTACAGGAGGTTATCGAAATTCCAGTGAGATTTGTGGCTGTAAAACTGTCGAATTTGTAATAAATTCTCTTCTTTTCCTCCTTCTTGGTTTAAATTTAACTTCCTGGTAGAACAGTTTGTTGCCTCCCCGTTAACTTATTATGTGTAGGCTCGTTCTATTTTCTGTTAGTATATTCTTTCATCAGCCTTACTGGTCCAATGAGCCCTGATGGTGGAAGCGGGCTATTTTCATCATAGCTATGGTCGACTAGCATCCATGTATCACTTTGTTTTTTAACTTTAGAGGCATCTTTTACAAGTTGATTTACCCAAAGGTTTACAACTTCGATTTCTAAACTATTGTTCCCGTTTTTTAAATGATCTGATATATTGAGCTTCCAAGGGGCTGTCCAAAGTCCACCAATTTTTTTACCATTTAGTTTAACTTGTGCAATAACCCCTACTTTCCCTAAGTCCAAAAAGATTTTATCACTTTTTAACTCATTTTCAAACTGAAAATTTTTAAAATAAATAATTTTTCCAGAAAAATATTTACTTGTCTCATCCTCTGATTGAGCGAGGTCTTGTAGCCGATCTAGTTCAAACTCTTCATCTATTTTCAGTTGATCATTTTTTAAACGAACGTTCCAATTATCTGAAATATCTTGAAGTAAAGTAAGCTGCTCATAATTTTTTATTCCAATGTCTTTAAGTCCTTCTCCATTTTTACTGAAAACCACAAATGTACTTTCTGCTGGTTCTAATTGCAATGGAACTTTTACATAGAACCCATCAATAATGTATTGGGGTAAATCTCTTGATGTTCCATTTGTGGGATCCCAAAGTGAAGGGCGCATACCTTCTATTTTAAATGAGGCATCAAAGGAAATTTTAGCATCGCTTTGATTGCTTAGAAAATAAATGTCCTTATCTCCGAGGGTCCTATGAATCCATAAAAGTGGTGTATCTTTAGTATATTTTAAATCTGGAGCAATGTGCACAAGCTTTAGGGCCTTGTTTAAATCCATTAAGCGTATTACTTTACCCTTTCCAAAACCAACTATTTTTTTAGTTCCATCATAACTTTCTCCCCAAAGTTCTTTGGAAAGTTCTAAAATCCTTCTATCGGCATTCGGATAATTATGTAAACTTGGAGATTTTTGGGGTGGGTTTCCAATGATTGTGGCACCCTGATGAACCAACTCTTTTATTTTTTCTAAAACCTCAGGCCGCATAGTTTTAGAATCGGGTAATACCAAAACTTTATAGGATAAGCCATCGGGTAATATCATATGTCCATCTCTAACAGAAATTCGATTTTTTATAACTTCGGCATTGATAAAATCAAAAGAGTATCCAATTGGAAGTTCAGGCTCTGTCGGGCCTGTCATTTTTGGAGTGTCCTCACCTATGTAATAGGCAATATCCGCTACATAAGTGCCTTGTTGTAAAAGGTAATTGCAACGTTGGTGATATTTCATCCAAGGCGCTGCTAACTCAAACCATGTATTCTTTCTATTAATTTCCGTACCGAACCAAGCATTCACTCCGGGAAATTTATCTTCATAGGGTTGATGGATATAAACATGATAGACCACATGGTTTATTCCTTCCGTAAAACTCCAGTCTCCACGCTTTTTCATCTTTTCAGGGTATGAGGAAAAAGGGTTATCCTCATTAGCCGAGGTGAAGGATTCGGCATAAACGACATTCTTCCCATAAATATGTGCCGCAGAAGCAGCTGCCCTACACTCAATATTTCCTAGCTCTTCTGTTGTCCAGAATTCCCCTGCTAGCAGATCAGCTTGACCCCCATACATCAAGAACTCCCCAGGAAAGCCCCAATGGCCATAATTTTCTAGCCATAATTTAAGGTCGTTTTCCTCACACATTTCTTGCAAGCCAGCTATATATTCATAGGCTAATCCATCTGCCACAAGCCTCCTTAAGTCCCACAAGAATCGGGAGGACTCCTCTACTGAATTAACCACAATTCCTGCTAAAACTGGCAAATATGGCTTTGAATCATAATTGTAGGTTTCAAAAAACCTATCGGCAAAATCATCAGTCCAATTTTGAGCTCCAACCTCATAGCTATCTACAATAATATATTTGAGTGATTTTCGATCATATAGTGGCATTGATTTAAAGATGTCACCAACATAACCTTCAAAGTGTTGTCTTGCCGCATCCTTACTTAATTTATCTGACTCAAACCCGGAGGCATTAAGGGCAGAAAATTCATTTTTAATCCCTGTAGATGCCATTACAAATCTCAAAACTGTCCAGTCACCTGGGGGGACATCCCAAGTCAACGTGCCGTCAGCTGATAGTTTTTCAGTTAAGTCGATTATATTATTATCGTTCAATACCACTCCTTCATCTTTCGGTTCCCCTTGATCTGGCCATGAGTATGAATCACTAGCTAGATTAGGGCTTTGATTCATCTTTGCTAATGATTTTTCAATGTAGTACTCTAAATTCACTTGTGGAGAAAGGTAAATATCTGCTATGCCTCTGTCACTTCCCTTTTCAACAAGCGCTGACTTAGGAAAAGTAATATTGCTCAGCACCAACTTAAATTTATTAGAGGTCACTTTGGGAAAAGAAACTGAAACAGGAGGGTAATCATTAAAACCCAACTCATTTTTATCATAGCTACGATCAAATTTAAATGACCGTATTTTTTTCCATTGCCCAGCTAGCTCAAAATAAAATTCCACATCCATCTCAAATTTGGTCTTGGAAGGAATAATCTGCAAATTCCTAATGGTTTCCTTGTCCTCTGATTGAAAGTTCAAAACCAATTCCTTATGGCCTGTGATATCGACTACAGTCTCAACATCATAATCTAACAAGCCCTCTAAGTTCTTTAAGTTTTTGTTGCTTCTGATTTTAAATATTTTATTATCTAAGACTTGATCTCTGGATGGAAAAGCCAATAGACTAACATCTTTAAGTTGGTTCTCAGGTGCATCCAATTTAATGGATACAGATTTTCCCCCTTTTAATTTTATTTTGGTGTAGTCAAGATACTTCATTGAATTAGCTAAATCGTTCCAGGGTCCCCCAGAGGAACTAAATCCAGGACAATTAAATAATCCAATGTCGATACCTAACCTTCCTCCCTCACGAATGGCGTGCCGTGTGAGTTCTTTCCACTTTTCACTTAGCATGACAACTTTTCCTTGTTCATTATTACGCAGATTCATATTGGCAATTAGAGCCGTGCCTATTCCCACTTTTGCCATTGCTTCCAGATCCCTTGTGATTCCTTCTTTGGAAACGTGATTATTCATCCAATAATAATAAGTCCAAGGTCTCATGTTATCAGGAGGATTCATGAAGTTTGAATTCATTTCTTCAATAGACATAGAATTCTTGATTTTATTGGCTGATCTGTTTTCAGAATAATAGATGATAGTAAAAAAGATAAAAGAAATAAATCCTAATAGCCTACAGCGACGTTTGAAAGATATTTGAAAAGTCATAATTAAGTTTTATTTATTTATAAAATCATACCAATACTCTTTTTCATTTGTCCATTAATGCCATCAAAATCGTCTAGATGTCCAAAACTAAAGTTAATGAAAGTAATTTATTTTTTTATGATACCGATGGTTTTGTAAAGGGTTTTGTCATACCAAGCTAAGTCACCAAATAGCATACACATATAAAAAAACGTCATTTTGTCATGTTTTAAAGGCCAATTAGTTTTAAAATCCCTAGTTGAATTAATTAGAAATTTTCAAGCTGTTTTGAAATTGATTAAGAGTGTTAAAAAAAAACTACATAATTTTGTTTTTCAAAAAAATCAATTCATGGCCAATAATCTTGTAATTGTTGAATCCCCTGCAAAAGCAAAAACGATAGAGAAATTTTTGGGGAAAGATTTTAAGGTTGCCTCCAGTTATGGTCATATCGCAGATCTTCCCTCGAATGAGTTGGGAGTCGATATTGAAAAAGATTTTTCTCCTAAATACATAGTTTCTTCTGAAAAAAAGAAAGTCGTCAATGAGCTCAAATCATTAGCTAAGAACATGAATACTATATGGTTGGCCAGTGATGAAGATCGAGAAGGGGAGGCCATTGCTTGGCATCTGGCCAACACTTTGGAACTAAAAGCTAACAATACCAAAAGAATTGTTTTTAACGAAATCACAAAAACAGCAATCCTGGATGCAATTGATAAGCCCAGAGACATCAACTACAACTTGGTCAATGCTCAGCAAGCCCGAAGGGTTCTTGATCGACTGGTTGGATATGAATTGTCACCCGTTTTGTGGCAAAAAGTAAAAGGAGGGTTATCTGCTGGAAGGGTTCAGTCCGTTTCGGTTAGGCTCATCGTGGAGCGCGAGCGCGAGATCAATGCTTTCACACCTGAACATAGTTTTAAAACCCAAGCCACTTTTGTAACAGAAAAAAACCAAAAATTAGAGGGTTACTTGTCCAAGACATTTGATACTGTAGAAACGACAGAGGCATTTTTAAACCTTAATATATCCGCGGTTTTTAAGGTGGCGGCAATAGAAAAAAAACCAGCGACAAAAAGCCCAACTGCTCCGTTCACCACCTCAACGCTTCAGCAAGAGGCAGCCAGAAAGCTTTATTTTTCTGTGAGTAAAACCATGAATTTAGCCCAAAGGCTGTATGAAGCAGGTTTGATCACTTACATGAGAACCGACAGCGTCAATTTATCCAATGAAGCACAACAAGGAGCGCTGCAGCAAATTGAAGAACGGTATGGAGCATCTTACTTAAAACCAAGGAAGTATAAAGTTAAAAACAAGGGGGCTCAAGAGGCCCACGAAGCCATACGTCCCACAGATTTCAAAAGGGCAAAAGTAAATTTAGAATATGATCAAGCCCGATTGTATGAATTGATATGGAAGCGTGCTATTGCCTCTCAAATGAGTGATGCCCAATTGGAACGTACCCAATTAAAAATTTCAGCCAATACCCATCAGGAAACTTTCGTGAGTAGGGGTGAAGTCATCAAGTTTGATGGCTTTCTAAAAGTCTATTTGGAGGGTGTTGATGATGATATGGATGAAAAGAATGATTTATTGCCCGCAGTAAAAGAAGGTGAGTTACTTGATTTGAAATCCATAGAAGCCAATCAAAGGTTTTCGCGACCACCTTATCGCTACACAGAAGCGTCTTTGGTTAAAAAATTAGAAGAGTTAGGAATTGGTCGCCCATCAACTTATGCGCCCACCATTTCAACCATACAAAACAGAAAATATATTGAAAAGGGAACTTCAGAGGGCGAATACAGGAATTTCATACAAATGAAACTGATAGATGATAAGGTTGTTTCAAAGAAAATAAAAGAAAAAGTTGGAGCCAATAAAGGTAAATTGATCCCTACGGATGTCGGTGTGATTGTCAATGATTTTCTTGTTGCCAACTTTAAAAACATATTGGATTACAGTTTTACCGCAAAGGTGGAAGAGAGTTTTGATCAGATTGCTGAAGGCTCTGAAAACTGGACCAGCATGATTCGAGGCTTCTATGACAGTTTCCACAAAACGGTCGACTTTGTTAAAGAAAATGCTGAGAGAGAATCAGGAGAGCGAGTATTGGGCAAGGACCCCAATACTGGGAGGGTTCTAAAAGTAAGGTTGGGACGATTTGGTCCCATTGCACAAATTGGTGAATCTGATGATACCGAAAAACCTATTTTTGTGAGTTTGGCTCCGAGCCAACAATTAGAGTCTATTGAACTTGAGGAGGCTTTGGAATTGTTTAAGCTTCCAAAATCGATTGGTACTTATGAGGATCAGGAAGTGACTGTAAAAAATGGCAGATTTGGTCCATACATCAAATTCAAAGAGATGTATGTGTCCCTTCCAAAGGGTGAAGACCCTATGAGCGTTGAATTGGATCGAGCCATTGTACTCATTAAAGAAAAACTTGTTGCGGATGCCCCTATTTATACTTTTGATAAGTTTCCCGTCACCAAAGGTAAAGGCCGTTTTGGTCCTTTTTTGAAATGGAACGGTTTATTTATCAATGTCAATAAAAAATACGATTTCGATAATCTTTCTAATGATGATATTGAAACGTTGATTAAAGAAAAAATCCAAAAGGAAAAAGATAAGCTTATCATAGAATGGCCAGAGGAAGCCATTAGAATTGAAAAAGCGAGATGGGGGAGATCTAACATCATAAAGGGCAATAAAAAGGTAGACTTGGGCAAAGAAATAGACCCCACTAAAATTAGCTTGGAGGCTGCAAAAAAATATCTCAATCCTAAATCTGCCAAAAAGAAAAAATGAGTCTAGAGTCTCTAGTTCCTGTATCGGAGGAGGTGCTTTCATCAATGGTATTACATCCCAAACAGGTTTTAGGTAAAAACATCCTAATTCACACTGAGCCTCATGGATTTCCTGATCTAAAAGATTGTAGCATAGCCATCATTGGCCTCTCGGAGAACCGGAACGCCTTCTTTCCAACAGTTGCTTATCAATTGGATAATTTTAGAAAATTCTTTTATCCGCTTTTTCCTGGAAATTGGAACTTTAAAATAGCTGATCTGGGGAATCTACCCAATGGTGAAGCAGCAGAGGACACCTATTTTGCTCTCAAAGAGATTTGCTTACACCTCAGGCAACTCAATATTGTCTCCATTTTTGTTGGGGGGAGTCATGACCTTATTTTTCCAATGTATCAATCTTATCAAGCCTCCAAACAGTTGGTCAACTTGGTTTCTGTGGACAATCAATTCGATTTTTCTCAGGAGGAGGAGTTGATTTCTGGTAGATCATATATGAGTAGGATCATCATGGAGCAACCCAATTTTTTACACAATTATACCAATCTGGGTTATCAAAGTTTTTACATATCTCAAGAAGAGCTTGACCTGGTCGAAAAATTACATTTTGACTCAATGCGTTTGGGCACCTTGTTGGATGATCTGTCTCAATCAGAGCCTTTTTTAAGGGATGCTGACATTACCGGATTGGACATGAAATCCATGCGCTGGCAGGCAGTCAACCATCCCTCTGGCATCCCTAATGGGATCGATGCAAGAAGCATATGTGCTTTGGCTCGCTATGCAGGAATTAGCGACCGAATGAATATTTTTGGAGTTTTTGAACTGGTAAATACGGTTGTATCTCATCAATTATTAGCACAAATTATTTGGTACTTCATTGAAGGTTTTAGCGCCAGGTTTGGAGAGTATCCCGTTCATACCAGCTCAGGATTTAAAAGGTTTACCGTTGCATTATCTGATTTTGAAATGGTGTTTTTCCAAAGTGAAAAAAGTGGACGTTGGTGGATGGAAATCACAAATCAAAGCTATTTGGATAATAAAACCAAAACAACTGCGTTATTACCATGCACGCAACAAGATTATTTGGATGCTTGCAATGATAAAATACCTGATAGGTGGTGGAAAGCTATAAAAAGATTCTAGAATGGTTCAATTTTTATTTCTATCTAACCCCCTAAGCATATAGTTTTTGATTGAGAAACATATATATAGTGAAAAAATATTTAGATTTACACCCATATAAAAAGAGTTTTAAAACTCCTATGTCTAGTAGAAGACTATTTTTGGTGGTAATAGTATTGCTCACTGTTTTCAGTTGTGGAAAGAAAAACAGAGGGGAATTGATCGGGGTACGTCAAAAAAAATGGTTGCCTGAAAAGCCATATGGAATGACCCTCATAGAAGGTGGTGCTTTCATTATGGGTAAATCTGATGAAGATGTTGCTCGCCTTAACAACGCTGCAGCAAGAACAGTTACGGTTCCCTCTTTTTATATGGATGAGACTGAAATTACCAATTCTGAATACCGACAATTTGTTCATTGGGTAAAAGATTCAGTGACCATGGCTCTATTAGCCCGAAAGGCTGATGAATTAGAATTGGGAGAGGAAAACAAAGATGGTATTGGAGAGTTTTCATTTAAAGACGCCGATACCTCTAAGTTGAGTGAATTTCAAAAATACATGCGTGCCAATTATTACGATCTGAGTGAGGACATGTATGCTGGTAGACCATTGAACTGGGAAAATGATATTTATTGGGAAACAGGAGATTACCCCGACCAAGCTTATTCAGAAGTTTTGGATTCTATGTATTTACCTCCTGATTTATGGTACAATGGTGAAATGAAAATAGACGTAAGCAAACTGATATACAAATACACCTGGTTTGATGCTGAGGCTGCTGCTGCAGAATCCAAAAGTACTCGACAAAAATTCATTGATCGGAAGCCCTACATTAAACAAGAAGAAATAGAAATTTACCCAGATACAACGGTGTGGATCAAGGACTTTATGTACTCCTACAATGAACCCATGCACAATGAGTATTTCTCTCATCCGGCTTTCCAAGATTATCCCGTAGTCGGTATTTCATGGAAGCAGGCCATTGCCTTCTGTAATTGGAGAACCCATTACAAAAACAGTTATCAAAAATCCAAAGGAAAACCACTTGTAAATAATTTTCGACTCCCCAGCGAGGCTGAATGGGAGTATGCTGCTCGAGGAGGAGTTCCCTCGGGAACCTATCCATGGGGAGGGCCCTATTTGTTGAATGACAGAGCTTGTTTTTTGGCCAACTTTAAGCCATTGAGAGGAGATTATGCTGCAGATCAAGCGGTTTATACCGTTGAAGCAAAATCTTATCTACCCAACGATTTCAATTTGTATAATATGGCTGGAAATGTTGCCGAGTGGACCAATTCATCATACGACTCTGGAGCATATGAATATGTAGCATCTTTAAATCCAAATATGTCTGTACGGACAGAATCAAGAAAAGTGGTAAGAGGGGGGTCTTGGAAGGATGTGGCTTATTATCTGAGGGTGAGTTCTAGAGATTATGAATATTCAGATACCGCAAGAAGTTATATTGGTTTCAGAACGGTTCAAGATTATCTTGGAACATCTAAAATTAAAATTAAATAAATTTATATTTTTAAGACATCATTAACTATAAATACAAAATAAAATGGACGACAAATTATTAAAGAAAAGATTAAGAGGTAAAGTCGTAACGCACATGCTCTTTGGACTTGGGGGTGCCGTTGTTATTATCGGAGCTTTATTTAAAATTTTGCACTTAGAAATAGGTCCGATCACTGGAGGTTTAGTTCTCGGTTTGGGATTGGGAACAGAAGCATTAATTTTTACTGTTGCTGCCTTGAACACAGGAGAAATTAAAGAAGAACATGAAGATTTTGTGAAGAAATTAAAAGGTAGTGGCTCAAAACCAACAGGTGGTGGTGAGCAAGGCCTCTCCTCTAAAATTGATGAAATGCTTAAAGAAGCTAAACTCGATGTTGCATTGATGAATAATCTTACTAAAAGCATTAAAAACCTAGAAGCATCTGCTCAAGCTTTGTCTCCTGCAGCAGACGCTGCTGCTTCATCTGAGTCATATGGCCAGCAATTGGCAGTAGCTTCTCAAAAACTGGAGCAACTCAACAAGGTATATGCAGAACAAGTAAACTCTGCTGGAAATAATTCGGCCTTTAACGAAAAAGTTGCCGAAAATGCCGAGAAATTAAAACAGCAAATGGAGGCTTTGTCTTCCAATTTAGCCGCATTGAATCAAGTATACAAGGGTATGCTCAATGCAATGAATAAAAATTAGATTAGAAAATGGCTGGAGCTAAAGAAACCCCTAGGCAGAAACTGATTAGTTTGATGTATTTGGTGTTCATCACCATGCTTGCTTTGAATGTAAGCAAGGAAGTGCTGGATGGATTTGGCCAGATGTATGAAAAGATAAGTGATGCCAACGATAGGGTCGATGAAAGTAACGAAAATATTTTCCAAAATATTAAGGTAAATGCGGACGAGAAAGGTGGAAAATGGATTGGACACCTCAGAACAGCTACTGAAATAAAAAAGGATTCCGATGAATTTTACAATCGAATTGCTGAAATTATGAATCAGATCACTGAGAAGCAAAGAGAAAAAGATCCCGAGCTAAAAGAATATGCTCAGATGGACAAGGGTGAGGCCCTTGACGTTATTTTTTTCAAGGAAGGTTCCTCAGATGCGGCCAATAACTATTCTCAGTTTTTGGAGATGATTAATAATTACAAGATGAGTGTGATTCAAGTTTTCGGTAGTCAATATCCAGAGTACATTGAAATGGTTGAAGCCCGCTTTTTTACGGGAGACGAAAATGGTAATATTCAAAATAGAGATGGATTGGATGAACCATGGTTCAATGCAAATTTCCAGGGATTCCCATTGGTTTCTTCATTGGCAAAATTCGCCATGATGCAAAATGACATCCGCCAAACGGAACACGATGTTTTTGCAACCCTGATGGGTAAAGAACTCAAGATGTCATCCAACGTAAACGAATCCAACTATATCAGTCTTTTAAAAACGGAAAAAGGCGCTTATTATCAGGGTGAAACTTTTGACGGAAGTATTGTGTTGGGTAGAAAAGGTGGGGCACAAAATCCCAACCGAGTTGATTTAAAATTAGATGGTACTCCACTCACCGAAAATGATTATGAACTTATTGCTGGCGGGATTAAGCTGAAAGTCGGTGCTGGTAATCCTGGAGATCACGAAATCAGTGGAGATTTGGTTTTCCTCAACGACGGTGTGGAGTCTAAGATACCTGTAAATCAATCTTTTGCTGTAATATCCAAGCCCAATGCTGCCGTAATTTCAGCAGACAAAATGAACGTGGTATATCGTGGTGTTGAAAATCCCATGACCATTTCTATACCTGGTATTCCAGACAACAAAGTGAGTGCTTCTGCTCCTGGACTCACAAAAGCCAGAGGAAGTAAATACAATATGATACCCGGTAAAGGCCGAGAGGTGAAGATCTCCGCAAGTGGATCATTACCCGACGGACAAAGGATTTCAACAACGACAACCTTTAGAATTAAAGACATCCCTGCACCGCAAGGAACCGTCAGAAAACAGACAGGTTCCATCACAATTCCAAAGTCAAGTTTGGAAATTTCATCTATTGGTGCAGAATTGGAGGATTTTGATTTTGATATTACCCTTAAAACGGTAAGTTTCAAATTCAAGGTACCGGGACAACCCACCATCAGTATCAACGGAGATAGATTGGATTCAAGAGCCAAAAGTGCTTTAAGAAGAGCCAAGGCAGGTCAATCTGTTCAAGTATTTGATATCAAGGTGGTTAACCCTAAAAATCCATCCTATAAATTCAAGAAAATTTCACCTGTAATTTGTGAGTTGGTCAACTAATAACCTATCGTCATGTGCCGAGCCTTTAAATTTTGTTCATTAATAGTCTTAACCATTGGTGGGATCATTTCCATCAATGCTCAAGCCAATCTCCTAAATGCCAGAGTACCACAGGATGTTGGAGCCCTTAATGATCAACAAAAGGAAGCCAATGACGAAAAGCCTCTCGCTTATGGGTTTGTGGATGATCGTGATGTGCTGTGGTCAAAGACCGTTTGGGAGATTATCGATTTGGATGAAAGGGTGAATTTTCCATATTATTATCCAACCGATACCCTCAACCTTGGTCCTGACAGGAGGTCTCTTTTTGATGTTCTCAAAAAAAACCTCAGCAATAGTAACATTAAAGAAGTTTATAAGTCTGCATACTTTCAAGAAAAACTTACCTATGATGAGATTATAGAAAGATTAGTAGCCGTTGACACCACTGATGAAGGTTTTGAGCAGTATAACGCTGATGGATTTGTTGATCCTCAGTTCATAGAGCGCAGAAGAATTACAGCAGCCGAAATAAGACAATACAAGATCAAAGGGACTTGGTATTTTGACAAGCGTTTGGGGGAACTCAAATATCGTCTTTTGGCAGTATGTCCCGTTGCACCCGATGTGGCTGTCAAAACGCAACCAGGAGAGGAAGAGGATCTCGTCGAGCTCTTTTGGGTATGGTTTCCTGATGCCCGTTCTTCGTTGAATAAAAATAAGGTATTTAATACCAGAAACTCATCCCAACCGATAACCTATGATCATATGCTTAATTCAAGAAGATTCAGCTCAGTCATCTATAAGGAAGAAAATGTCTACGAGGATCGACAGGTGAAAGATTACATCTATGAAGATGCGCTAAGAATGTTATTGGAGTCTGAAAGGATCAAATCTGTGATTCGGGATTTCGAACAAGACATGTGGAACAACTAATTTAAAATTCCATTAAATTTTAAGCGTTATCCTATGATAACGCTTTTTTTATTGATGAAGGTAGATACAATAATTGTTGGCTTTGGTATTGCTGGACTTAATTATGCTGAACAATTGCGCAAACGTAAGAAAAGCTTTATCGTTATTGCACCTGTCTCTGAGAGTGCCTCTCATTTGGCTGCAGGGATTATTAACCCAACGGTCCTAAAAAGAATTAATCCTGTGTGGAGGTCCGAAGCTTTCTTGAATTATGCTTTGGATTTTTATATCGATTTAGAGGGATTGGTTAAAACCAATATTTTTCATCCTCTTCCCATTTACAGAATTTTCAATAACGTAGTGGAGCAAAACAACTGGAGTGTTGCCGCTTCCAGTATTCCACTCAAAAAGTATTTAAACAAAAAATTGATTTTAAGCCAAAAGTACAATGGGATAAAGGCACCTTTTCACTATGGGGAGGTAACTAAAAGCGCTAGGGTTGATAACCAATCCTTAATTACTCACTATCGAGATTCTGTGATTCCCATTCAGTCGATTACTGAAAAAATAGATCACCAAGCCATTGAAATTAAAGATGATTTTATCCAATACAAAAACATCAAAGCCCACAAAATTGTTTTTTGTGAGGGGTATCACAGTGTAAAAAATCCATTTTTTAAATATTTACCATTGGTGGGTTCCAAAGGGGAAATACTGATCATTCAATGTGATTCACTTGTCGAAGAAGTCATCTTTAAAGGGCCTATTTTTCTTTCGCCTATGGGAAATCATCGGTTTTGGGTGGGGGCAACTTTTGAAAGAACTGACAAAACCACCCAAATCACCTCCAAAGGAAAAGAATGGTTACTCTTAAAACTTAAACAGTTTTTAAAACTACCTTATCAAATTCTTGAGCACAAAGCACAAATAAGGGCTACGGTCATCGATAGGCGGCCATTGTTGGGTCGTCATCCCAAACATCACAACGTATATCTATTAAATGGTGTGGGTACTCGGGGGGTACTGATGTCACCCCTTCTGTCCCAATGGCTATTTGATTTTATTGAAAATAAAGTCAATCTTCCAGAGGAAGCCGATATTAAACGTTTTGAAAAACAGTATTTTCGCAACTGAAAAATTGAAACATGCTAGATGTTCAAAATTTGGGGGTTTCTTTCGGTGGAGAGGTGCTTTTTGAAAACCTTTCCTTTAGAATTGGTCGTGGGGATCGCATTGGTCTCATTGGGAAAAATGGAGCTGGAAAAAGTACCTTTCTCAAATTATTGGCTGGTGAAAATAGTCCTTCGCAGGGGACTATGGCCCTTGAAAAAAATGCTAGCCTTGGCTATTTACCTCAAGAACTAGAAGTAGAAAACCATCGAACAGTATTGGAGGAAACATTTCAAGCTTTTCCAGAACTACTAGAAAATCAGGACAGACAAGATAAGCTGAGTGAATTACTCAATACGCGAACCGATTACGAAAGTGATGCTTATCAGGAACTCATTCAAGAACTGAGCGATCTCGGGAGTGAATTTGAGGTACTCGGAGGGTATCAATACAAGGCCCAGTCGGAAAAAATACTGGCAGGGCTTGGTTTTACTCCTCACGATTTTAACCAACCCACAGCAACTTTCTCAGGAGGATGGCGCATGCGGATTGAACTGGCAAAAATTCTTCTCAAATCACATGATCTTTTACTCTTGGATGAGCCCACCAATCATTTGGATATTGATTCGATTGAATGGTTGGAACAATTCCTGATGCGGTACAAAGGATCCGTGGTTTTAGTTTCTCACGACGTCATGTTTTTGGATCAAGTCACCAATCGTACCATAGAAATCGTCAACAAACGACACTTTGATTTAAAAAAACCTTACACCCAATTTATGAAGCTGCGGGAGGAAATGCGAATCCAACAACAGGCAGCCCAAAAAAATCAGGAGAAGCAAATCCAACAAACCGAAAAACTCATCGAACGTTTCAGGGCAAAAGCTTCAAAGGCCAGTATGGCCCAATCGTTAATCAAAAAATTGGACAAAGTGGAACGCATCGAAATTGATGACGAGCAAACAGAAGCAATGAAACTTAAATTTCCAGTTGCACTTCAACCTGGAAAAATGATTTTTGAAACCAAGGGATTGGCCAAAAGCTACGGAGATAAAAAAGTACTTAATGAGGTTAATCTTTTCATTGAAAGAGGCACCAAGCTGGCTTTTGTTGGGCAGAACGGACAGGGGAAATCTACCTTAGCCAAGATATTGGTATCAGCTATTGAAAGTTCGGGCGATCTCCGCTTGGGGCACAATGTCAAAATAGGTTATTTTGCCCAAAACCAGTCGGAAACCCTTGAGGTTAACAAAACGGTTTTGGATGTAGTTCAAGATGCAGCTACGGAAGAATATAGAACTAGGGTTCGGGATCTATTGGGTGCTTTTTTGTTTAAAGGGGATGCAGTAGAAAAAAAAGTAAGTGTACTCTCTGGAGGGGAGCGCAATCGATTGGCACTTTGTAAATTATTACTGCAACCTTTCAACGTCTTAGTGATGGACGAACCTACCAACCACTTGGACATTCAATCCAAAAAAATTTTAAAGGAGGCATTGGTAAATTTTGAAGGAACTTTACTCTTGGTTTCTCATGATCGAGATTTCCTCTCCGGTCTATGTGATCAGGTATTGGAATTTAAAGAAGGTCAAACCAAACTCTATCTCGACGATGTGAATACCTATCTGGAAAACAAAAAACTCGATTCTCTAAAGGCATTGGAAAAAACAGAGCAAAAAACCAAAAAAGATCTCGCTAAATCCAATGATTATGCCCTACAAAAAAAGGAAAAATCACTCAAAAACAAACTGAGTAAATTGGAGGTCAAGATCGGAACCTTGGAGCGAGAAATAAAATCCATTGATTTTGAATTGGAAATCAATTACGACCAAACCATCAGTACCCCCCATTTTTTTGATAGTTATCATGAAAAG
The DNA here is from genome assembly GCA_027621505.1 of Bacteroidota bacterium. Lineage (GTDB taxonomy): Bacteria > Bacteroidota > Bacteroidia > Flavobacteriales > Flavobacteriaceae > UBA8316. Next base: position 15,223 of record JAQCBK010000021.1, read on the forward strand.
AAAAAACAATTGTCTCAACTGATTGAGCAGTGGGAGGAATTGGTTGCTCAAGTGGAGGAGATCAATCAAAAATGATGATAGAACACTTTTTTCAGTGCCCCTATTGTTGGGAGGAAATTTCAATGCTGTTGGATCCGTCCTTGGAAAAGACAGCCTATGTGGAGGACTGTGAAATATGTTGTAATCCAATCCATCTGGTCTATGGTTTTGAAGACCAAAATTTAACCCATTTTGAAGCTCTGGATCCGGAGGGTGATTTTTAAGCTAAAGGGTTTGTAGGTATCGTTCTGCATCCAATGCAGCCATACAGCCTGTACCCGCAGCGGTAACGGCTTGCCGGTACTCTTTGTCTTGTACGTCTCCTGAGGCGAAAACCCCGGGGATATTGGTTTTGGTCGACTTTCCTTTGGTAATCAAATAACCCTCATCATCCATATCCAATTGATTTTGAAAAATTTCAGTATTGGGTTTGTGACCAATGGCAATGAACAAGCCGGTAATTTTGATTTCCTCTTTCTCCCCCGTTTGATTGTTAAAGATTCTCAATCCCTCCACCACTTGATCTCCCAACACTTCATCGATCTCGTGGTTGTAGCGCAAGTCGATATTTTGTGTTTTGGTAACGCGGTGTTGCATGGCTTTGGAGGCCCTCATTTTATCTTTACGTACCAACATGGTAACCTTAGAACAAATGTTGGCGAGATAGGTGGCTTCTTCTGCAGCGGTGTCTCCACCCCCCACAATGGCAACCTCTTGTCCTTTGTAAAAAAATCCATCACAAACTGCACAAGCGGAAACGCCACCGCCACGCAATTTCTGTTCGCTGGGTAGCCCGAGATATTTTGCAGTGGCACCCGTACTAATGATGATGGTTTGCGCATGAATTTCTGTACCATCTTCCACATAAGCTTTGTGCATCCCTCCTCTTTCTTTAGAGAACTCCACGCTATTGACATGTCCAATTCGCACCTCCGTTCCAAAACGTTCGGCTTGTTTTTGCAATTCTACCATCATGGTAGGGCCGTCAATTCCGTCTGGATAACCCGGGAAATTGTCTACTTCGGTCGTTGTAGTCAATTGTCCTCCAGGCTCCATTCCAGTGTATAAAAGAGGTTTAAGGTCTGCACGAGCAGCATAAATCGCAGCCGTATATCCTGCTGGGCCACTGCCAATAATAAGCGTTTTTACTTTCTCCATAACTACACAAAATTAGATGTAATATTGGAATATAAAAACATTAGTTAATATCAAATGATAAATCAAACACAATCATTTTCATATATTTTTTGTTCATTTGGAACATGTTAAAGTTCAAGTGATGTTTTTTTCTAAAACAAGTGCCTTTGTATCCGCAAAAAAAATTGGACTTTTCTTAGGGCCTTTACTTTTTTTATTGACGTTACTTTTTTTTAATCCGAGCGGATTAAATGAACCTTCCAAGTCCGTTTTGGCCTCAACGCTCTGGATTGCCATTTGGTGGATTACTGAGGCGCTCCCCATTGCAGTAACTGCGTTGCTGCCTATTGTCTTATTCCCCCTCACGGGAGGAATGGATTTATCAACCACCTCTGCTGCCTACGGACATAAATTTATTTTTCTGATCATGGGGGGATTTATCATTGCTATTGCTATAGAAAAATGGAACTTACACAAACGAATCGCGCTCAATATCATTCATTTTATAGGAACGGACATCCAAAAAATCATTTTGGGTTTTATGGTGGCTACCGCCTTTCTTTCCATGTGGATATCCAATACCGCTACTTCCGTCATGATGTTGCCGATTGGGATTGTTATCATTAAGCAATTGAGCGAACATCCCAATTCCGACAAAAATGAAAATCTAAATTTTGGAAAAGCGTTGATGCTTTCCATTGCCTATAGTGCTTCCATCGGGGGTATTGCAACATTGATCGGTACTCCTCCCAATATGGTAATGGCTGGGATTGTAGCGCAAACCTATGATTATGAAATTTCCTTTTTGGAATGGTTTATTTTCGGGTTCCCAGTTATGATCCTTTTACTATTCATATGCTGGTTATATCTTACTCGATGGGCTTTTTCTTTTAGACAAAAAAAATTTCCTGGAGGTAGGAAAGAAATTTCTAGACTGAGAAACGAATTGGGAAAAATCAGTTACGAACAAAAAGTAGTAGCTGTAATATTTGCTTTGGCGGGCATCTGTTGGATATCAAGGTCTTTTGTACTCCAAAAATTTTTCCCTGCTATAGACGATACCATCATCGCCATTTTTTTCTCCCTATTGTTGTTTATTCTCAATTCAAAAAATAAAGCCGAAAAAATCTTAAGATGGGAGGAGGCAGTCAAAATGCCTTGGGGAATACTCCTGCTCTATGGAGGGGGTATGTCTTTGGCAAAGGCATTTGAAAGCAGTGGACTGGCGATTTGGATTGGAAATCAGTTAAATGCGCTGGGCTCCTTTGACTTGATTGTCTTATTGATTCTCTTGGTTGGAGCCATTAATTTTTTGACGGAGGTGACTTCTAATTTGGCAACGACAGCAATGCTGTTGCCGGTTCTTGCTCCCATAGCCTTAGAGTTTGATCTACACCCCTTTGTACTCATGGCTGCTGCAGCCATTGCTGCTTCTTGTGCTTTTATGCTGCCCGTGGCTACTCCACCCAATGCTGTGGTTTTTGGCTCTGGTTATCTCAGAATACCCGATATGGTCGGAAAAGGATTTTTTTTAAACCTGATCTCAGTGGTTACTATTGTACTGATGGTATATTATCTTCTTCCAATTCTTTGGGATTTGGTTCCCGAAAAATTCCCAGTGGAATTATTGAATTAAGTTTTTTCTTAATTGTTCTGGATTTTCACAGCACATTTGTTCCATCACTTGGGTCAATTGAGCTTTAAGAATTGAAATGGTATGATCTCCTCCTTTTTTACCAAGGGCAGAGACCCCATACATAAAGCTCCTCCCGAGAAAGGTGAATTCCGCCCCAGAAGAAAGGGCACGACCGATATCAGCACCACCCCTGATGCCACTGTCCATCATAATCTTGATCTGGTCTTTGTACTTGGGAGCGATATTTTTTAAGGAGGTTATGGTCGCTTGTCCCATATCTACTTGTCTTCCCCCATGATTGGAAATGATGATACCATCTAATCCCAGTCGTATGGCCGTCTCAACATCAGCCTCAGACTCAACGCCTTTGATTACTAATTTACCCTTCCATAAGTCGCGTAATTTTTTGACTTTTTCCTCGTTCAAACGTCCCTCAAAAGTATCGTTCATAAACTTACCCAACTGACTCAAGTTGAGATTTTTGGGCATGTAGGGCTTTAATACCTCAAAATTGGGTTGCCCATTGATTAGGGTTTTTATTGCCCATTCGGGGCGTTTCATTACCCGAATGATATTCTGAAGGGTCATTCTGGGGGGCATCGAAAGTCCGTTTCTGATGTCTCTGGGACGATAACCGAAAGAGGGTACATCTGAGAGAATCACCAATACGGGACATGCAGCAGCGTCGATTCTTTTTATCAAATCTTGGGTAACACTGTCTTCAGCAGGGTGGTAGAGCTGAAACCATGCACGGCCCTCTGTGATTTCTGCAATGGTCTCAATACTTGCTGTAGTGACGGTGCTTAAAACAAAAGGGATGTTGTGTTCAAATGCTGCCTTGGCCAAAATTTCAGGAGATCTGGGCCACATCAGTCCTTGTAAGCCTACGGGGGATATACCGAATGGGGCATCATATTCATGTCCAAATAACGCTGTTTTCAAATTGGCTCCTTGGAAGGGAACCAAATAGCGGGGCTTCATCTCCACTTTTCGGAGTTCGTTTGTGTTTTTATACAAACTTATGTCTTCATTGCAACCACCATCCAAGTATTCAAATGCAAATTTGGGAATGCGCTTTTTAGCTTTGACTCTAAGATCTTCTATCGATGGATATTTCGGGTTGTATTGAATGGGCTTAGACAATAGGAGGGGGATTAATTATTTTTTTTGATAAATTTTACTAAAGATAATAAAAAGTGCACCACAGCAAAGCCAAGCAGGAAGGGTCAAAAAAGAAAGGAAGATTCCTTGAAATTCAGACCACCCAAAAAAGATTACAAAACTGATCAGCCAAGCATAGAAGACTGCTTTATTGAATGAAGTATTGTTTTTTTCAGCATAGTTTTTGATGACACCATAACGATCTGCAAAATAATATTCAAAAACAATGATGGCACCTACTGGAGCAAGGATGAATCCATATACAGCTACAAAATCTAAAAGTTTCATTGCGAAAGCTGGAAAAATTCCTGCTACAGTAGCTAAACCCCCTGCCAATAGGGTAGATTGAGAGATGGACCATTTGGGAAGAATCGTTTGGAAGGCCAGACCAGATCTGTATATGGTAGGATTGGCAGTAGTCCACCCCGCTAAGATTACCGCAATGATGCCAAACCAGCCAATGGCATTATAAGCCAAAGGCCCCGGTGCCACAGGTGGAGCAGAACCCTCAGCCAAATAGGCCGCTGCTTCGGGAGAATTTAAATACACCGCATACAACAAACAAGCCGCGATCCAAGCCATATAGTGGCCTACATACATTCCAGCAGCAGTGGTCCAACCAGAGTTGGGAGATTGGGCGTATCGAAATACCGACAGATCGGACATCCCAATATGCATGGCGGCATTACAAAACCAAGACCACAAAAATACGTGCCAAAAGGCGTATTTGATTTGGCCCGGGAATGGGTCGGAACCTTCTCCCCAAACAGCAATAAAATCAGAAAAACTATTGATACCCAATTGAGACGCCGCAACAATACCGCACGCTAAAAAAGCGATAACAATTATCGGAGACATCCAATTGGCTGCTTGGGATACCATACCATATCCTTTGGAAGCAACCCATGTGGTTAAACCACCAATGAGGACAACCACAATAATCCATGTGATACTGTTGGGCATGACATCAGTCAGTTTTGGCATTTCCAAACCTGTAGGGACACCTACCGCTGTTGCAGAGACGGTGATCATTGATCCAGCCAAAAAACAAAACAATATTCCGTTGGCAACATTGTAAAAACGAACCAGTTTTTTCCCTGAAATTTTTTCCAATTTAAAGTAAAGCGTAAAGCGTTCTTTTACAGCTATATTGGCTGTAATAAACCGCCAAGATAAGACCGCCATTAGATTTCCAAGAAGCAAGCCAGCTAATAAGTCAAAAGCACTAACCCCTACCGTGAGGAATAACGGACCGATCATAAACTCCGTCCCCGCTGCATGCTCTCCCGCATACATCCCTAAAAAGCTCTTCCAGCTTTTTAATTTATTCTCTGGGACAACCTCCCTTTCGAACTCAGATATATTTTTATTGTTTTTAGACATAGAAAATAAAAGAACTAAACTAATCAATTGTTTTTAATCCAATGACCTGCAATATCCTGCTTAAAGTGATTTTCTTGAAATGTAATTAAATTCATTTTTTTGTAAAATATTATCATTTTCAATAATGCATTTAGCTGCCAGTTTTCCCATGGCACTAAAGTTGGTGGAAATGACTGAAATACCATCGGACAAAATTTCTTTCAGGGGGGTGTCGTTGTATGAAATAACCCCTACTTCTTTAGCGAGTTTAAGCTTGGATTGCCTTATGATTTTTATCAAATTGACCAGGTCTGATTCTTTGATAACGATGTAGGCAGTATTTTTTTTCACTTTGTGATCTTTCGAAATTTCATTAATTAACTCACTCTTAAAATGATTGACATTACAGAAGAACATAAAACCCTGTATGATAGATTTAGGATATGGATAATTGAACCCTTTTGGGAAAACCAAGCACAACATTTTATATTTTTTCAGACTCTCGTTGGCCTCATTTAGAGATTTAAAAAGATCATCTTTGAAGTCTTGATAAATACAACTATTGTAATGGGTGAAATTGGGTATGAATTGGTCCAGCAGGATTATTTTTTCTTTTCTGATTTTTTGCATCAAAGCATCAAACTTTTTAAAGTTGAAATCGTTGAAGTGGGGCATTATTACATAATAGTTGTATCCATTCAAATTTTCTTCAATAATTTTTTTAAAATTGTCGAATTCGCAATGGTGGACATGAAAATGTATGCTGGCAAATTTCCCGAGTGCTTCACAAAAAGAATTAAAGGTTTCTTTTTTGTAAGAACTCAGTTTATTGAAAACAACCAGAATGCGATTTTGAGTATTCGGTTTTGAATTGACCACAAAGTGTCCTCTACCTTTGACAGATTCAATGACCCCATTTTCTTTGAGTATTGCATAGGCCTTTTCCACAGTATCTCTCGAGATATAATAATCAAAACTTACCTGATTAATCGAAGGTAGTTTTTGACCATAAACTATATTTCCAGATTGGATCTGCTCTGAAATACTCTCAACAATCTGCTTGTACTTTGGGGTATTATTGTTGTCATTAAGTTGTATATTAAAAAAATCAATCATCAAAGGATAATTTTACCAGTAACTACAGGATACTTCTTATTAAAATAAAAATTAATTTTATCCAATAATTTTATGAAAAAATGAAAACTAAAAGTAATTATAAGTTTGTAAACTATTTGTGGGACGAAAGCAAAGTTAAAGAAATAGGAGACGATCAAGTCTCCCTTTTTTTGTACCGTTCAAATCTTTTGGGGAGCGATTTAAGAATCACTAACTATGGTGGAGGAAATACCAGCTGCAAAACCATAGAAAGAGACCCCATTACAAATGATGAAGTGGAGGTCATGTGGATCAAGGGTTCTGGGGGAGACATCGGCACGCTAAAAAGAGATGGAATTGCTGGCTTATACAATCAAAAGCTTCATGATCTAAAAAAAGTGTACCGTGGTTTGGAGCATGAGGATGAAATGGTAGCCCTTTTCAACCATTGTATTTTTGATTTGGACAGTAGGGCACCTTCAATAGACACCCCGCTACATGGATTACTTCCATTTAAACATATTGACCATTTACATCCTGATGCGTTGATTGCCATAGCCGCAGCAGAGGACAGCGAAAAAATTACCAAAGAAATTTGGGGAGATACCATGGGTTGGGTGCCGTGGCAACGTCCCGGTTTTGATTTGGCATTAAAATTAGAAGAATGTCTCAATGAAAATCCAGGCATCAGAGGGATTGTTTTGGGCAGTCATGGTGTTTTTACTTGGGGAGATACTTCTTATGAATCCTATATTAACAGTCTGGAAGTCATTGAATCTGCCTCACAATTTATTGAAGATAAAGTCGCAAAAAATGGCACTGTTTTCGGAGGACAAAAGATCAAAAGTTTAGCACCCGATCAAAGAACAGCCAAAGCAGCTATCCTTGCCCCCCTTCTGAGAGGCTTGTGCTCCTCTCAAAATGCAATGATTGGCCATTTTACTGATGACGAAAAAGTATTGGAATACATAAATTCCAGTGACCTGGAGCGACTGGCTCCTATGGGAACTTCATGCCCTGACCATTTTCTTAGGACAAAAATCAAACCTTTGATTTTGAATTTATCCCCTGAGGAAGATTTATCGGATGACCAAAAGATTTTGGAGAAGATTTCAAGTTCATTTGAAGAATACAGAAAAGACTATCAGGCATACTATGATGAGTGTAAACACCCCAACAGTCCTGCCGTTAGAGATACCAACCCTGTGGTAATCCTTTATCCAGGAGTGGGCATGTTTACCTTTGCCAAAAATAAACAAACCGCTAGGGTAGCCAGCGAATTTTATATCAATGCCATTAATGTAATGCGTGGTGCAGAGGCCATTTCAAAATATACCTCTTTGCCACATCAGGAAGCTTTTGATATTGAATATTGGCTATTAGAAGAGGCCAAGCTTCAACGTCAACCCAAAGAAAAACCCTTATCGAGGAAAGTCGCTTTGGTGACTGGTTCGGGCGGAGGTATAGGAAGAGCCATTGCCGAGAAGCTTATCGATGAAGGCGCCAATGTGGTATTCACAGACATTTCGGAGGACTATCTCCAAGAGGCGACCCAATCATACCATACGGATCAAGCCATAGGTTGTCATTGTGATGTAACCAGCGCAAAGAGTATTGAGGCAGCGATTCAAAAGGCGAGTTTACAGTTTGGTGGATTAGACATTATCGTTCACAGTGCTGGCTTGGCCATTTCAAAGCCACTCGCTGATACCACAGAGGGAGATTGGAATATCCTTCAAGATGTTTTGGTCAAAGGCCAATTCCTCCTCTCCAAAGCGGCTGCAAGCCTTATGAAAAAACAAAACATGGGGGGAAGTATTATAAATATAGTTAGTAAAAATGGTCTGGTGTCTGGTCCAAACAATGCAGGATATGGAACGGCTAAAGCAGCGCAATTGCATCTCTCTAGATTATTGGCTTCCGAATTGGCCCCCCATCAGATCAGGGTCAATACAGTCAACCCTGACGGGGTGATTATAGGGAGTAAAATTTGGGAAGGTGACTGGGCTGAGGGTCGAGCCAAAGCTTATGGTATCTCTGTAGAGGAGTTGCCATCTTTTTATGCAAAAAGAAACCTCTTGAATCAGATCATCAGACCTGAGGACATCGCCAATGGTGTTTTTGCTTTTTTGGCTATATTGGATAAAAGTACTGGAAATATAATCAATGTAGATGGAGGAGTAGCCAACGCATTTGTTAGATAAAACCAACGGATCATGGTTGAAATAAATAAAATTAAAGCTTTTAATGAAGCGCATTTATCCGAACACAATAGAAGTTGGGATTTCTTGGCAGAATCATTAACCCGCAAGGGAGTCGATTTGGATCCGTTGATCAAAACCCTGGGTGATTTTCAGATTGCGATTCCAAGTTGGGCTTTGGGAACTGGGGGAACTCGATTTGGAAGGTTCCCCCAAGGGGGAGAACCCTCCAATTTGGAGGATAAAATTAAAGATGTAGGAACATTGCATGCGCTCAATCAATCCAGCGGTGCTATCAGCCTTCACATCCCTTGGGATATCCCAAAAGATTACAATGCCATCAAAACCTTGGCCAGTGATTTGGGGATAAAATTTGATGCGGTCAACTCCAATACCTTTCAGGATCAACCCAACAGCAAACATTCCTATAAGTTTGGTTCACTTTCTCATGTGGATGCAGGGATAAGAAGAGAAGCCATTCAACACAACAAAGAAGTCATCGATCATGGAATTCAACTCGGGTCCAAGGCCCTGACCGTTTGGTTGGCCGATGGTTCCTGTTTTGCAGGTCAGCATAATTTTAGAGGCGCATTCCAACGTACTTTAGAATCATTAGAAGAAATATATGATCATTTGCCTCAAGATTGGAAACTGCTGATTGAGTACAAGCCCTATGAGCCGAACTTCTATTCCATGGTCATTCCCGATTGGGGAACATCACACCTATTGGCTTCAAAACTTGGAGACCAAGCGACTACTTTGGTGGATTTAGGCCACCACCTGCCCAATACCAATATCGAGCAAATTGTTGCCCTATTGATGCATTTAAAAAAATTGGGTGGTTTTCATTTTAATGATAGTAAATACGGAGATGATGACCTTACTGTAGGGGCGGTCAAACCCTATCAATTGTTCTTGATTTTTTGTGAGTTGGTTCAAGGAATGCGTGAAACAGCCAACCCAGAACTGTCATGGATGATCGATGCCAGCCACAATCTAAAAGACCCGATGGAGGATTTATTACAGTCGGTGGAAAGCATTAAAATCGCCTACGCAAGAGCCTTATTGGTGGACTATGATGGTTTGAAAGCTGCTCAGTCAAAGCATGACGTTGCAGCAGCACAATCCATACTTCAAGAAGCCTTTAGAACCGATGTAAGGCCCTTGGTCAAAGCATCCATCTACAAAAAAGGAGGGGCAATAGATGCCCTTGAAGCTTACCGTTATTTTGACATTCGTAATCAACTGATCGCATCCAGGGGAATTGACTCTCAATCAACCGGATTGTAATGAAAAAAGGCTGTTGTTTGGTTTTTGATGTTGGTAAGACCAATCAAAAGTTTTTTTTGTTTGATCCTGATTACCAAATCTTGGAACGAGAAAAAGTGACCCTACCCAAAACCGTTGATGAGGAGGGTCATCCGGCCGAAAATATTTCAGCAATAGTAAAGTGGATGAAGCAAAGTTTTGAGAAGCTGTTGCAGGCCGATGGGTTTGAAATTGACAAAGTGAGCTTCTCGGGTTTTGGCGCTACATTTGTCCATTTAGATGAAAATGGGGAAGTAGTGACCCCGGTTTACGACTATCACAAAGCTGTAGCGGATGATACTTTTTTTGAGTTTTATCAAAAATATGGACCTCAAACTACCTTTTCCTCCCAGACCGGTTCAAAAAATTTAAACTTGCTCAACTCGGGAAAGCAGTTGTATTGGTTAAAACAAAAACGACCCGAGCTTTTCCAAAAAATCCGACATAGCTTGCACTTACCCCAATACCTGAGTTATGTTTTTACAGGAGAATATTTTACAGAGTACACCAGTATTGGCTGTCATACCGATTTGTGGGATTATGGCAAAAAAGCATATCATACTTGGGTCAAAGCAGAAGGAATCGATCCGCTCTTCCCGGATCTAGTTCCTACACAAACAAAAGTAGTCAAACAATATGCAGGAAGAGAGATTAGCTTTGGCATCGGAATCCACGACAGTTCATCTGCTCTTTTGACATACTTGCTTAAAGGAAAAGAATCTTTTTTATTGCTGTCAACGGGAACTTGGTGTATCAATTTTAATCCTTTTTCTAATGATGCTTTATTTGGTGAAAATCATATTGCGGAAGGAGCTACTGCCTACATGAAAATTGACGGTACTCCAGTAAAATCCTCGCGTCTTTTTTTGGGGGAGGAACACCGATTGAAAGTTGAGCAACTGATCGAGCATTTCAACCAACCCAAAAACCACCATCATCAATTGGAAGTGGATGAATTGCTATTAGAAAAAGTGTCCCAAGATTCAAAAAATTACTTTTGTTGGAAATACCTAGACAATAGTGATGCTCCCCCAAAGCAAGAGATTGATTTTGCCAACTTTGAGACCGCCTACTACCAGCTGATAAAAGAATTGATCAATCTTTTGAAAACTCAAATCAACCTTATTTGTGAAAACTTACCAAGAAAGATATATGTTGACGGCGGTTTCTCTGACAATAAAATATTTCTGACATTTCTAAAAAAAGAATTTCCAAATCAAAAAATTAAAGCCAAATCTGCCTCCTTCGCCTGTGCTCTCGGGGCTGCTCAATTGATGGATTTATAGTAAAATGCGATATAAATCTCAAAAAAATATAACTGGTATTAACAAAAAATATAATTTTATACACCATGACTAAAGTATTCAGAACCATAACAAAAATTTTTATGTTACGTAATTGCCTTGCCTTTTTATTTTTCATCACCTTATCGTCAATTGAAGCGCAACCCACCACCATTACCCAACTGGAGGTGGACAAACTAATTAACCCTGTGGGCTTGGATACTAAAAATCCTGATTTCTCATGGATCATTAAATCTGAAGATTTCAATGTAAATCAAACCCATTATCAGCTCTTTGTAGCAACAGATAAAGTCTTTTCGAATAAAAGTTTGGTTTGGGATTCTGGCAAAGTCACCTCTTCGGAGTCTCTATATGTCAAGTATCAAGGAAAACCACTTGAATATGCTACCAAATATTATTGGACCGTAAAGGTTTGGACCAATCAATCATCAAGACCGAAACAGAGTAAAATCAGTTCTTGGACAACAGGATTGATGGACAATAACCATTGGAAGTCAGACTGGATCGGTGTCAACAAGGAGGACGAAAGGAATCCAAAAAGCCCCTATTTCACCAATGACTTTGTTGTTGGCAATAAAATTACTTCAGCCAACTTATTCATTACCTCTAGAGGTATTTACGAGGCTCACATCAATGGTAAACGGGTCGGCAAGTCCTACTTAACTCCAGGATGGACTTCTTATAACAATAGAATTCAATACCAAGCCTATGATGTCAAGGAGATGCTTTCTTTGGGAGACAATAGGCTGGGTGTAATTCTTGCAGATGGATGGTTTAGGAATTTTAGACCCAACAGCGGGAAGTTAATAACGGATTATGGCGATGAATTATCATTCATAACGGAATTGGTCATAAGCTTTGAGGACGGCACAAAGAAAAGCATCATCAATGATGAAAATTGGAATTATCATTTTGGAGCCATTCAAAGTTCATCCATATACAATGGTGAATTTGCGGATTTCAACTTGTCTGATCCAACTTGGTCGGAGCCAAAAAAGAAGAATGCCGATTCCAAAAAGGCACAGTCTGTCGAAAGCTATGCCGGAACGCTGGATCACACCAGGAACGAAATGATCAAAAAAAGAGAAATTCTCGATGCTAAAGAATTGATCATCACCCCATCAGGCGATAAGGTGATTGATTTTGGTCAAAATCTCGTGGGATGGGTGCAGTTTAAATCCAATCTTCCAAAAGGTACAGAGGTCAACTTTTATCATGCTGAGGTACTCGACAAGGAAGGAGAATTTTACACGACCAACCTCAGAGCGGCCAATCAAAAAAACACCTTTGTATTGAATGGTAAACCAGGTCAAATTTATCATCCCACTTTTACCTTTCAGGGATTTAGATATTTAAAAATTGAAGGAATAGATCAAATCAATATTGATGATTTTAAGGCCGTTGCACTCTATTCCGACATGGAATTTACGGGTTCATTGACTACTTCTAACAAATTGATCAATCAGCTTCAAGAAAACATACAATGGGGGCAAAGGGGAAATTTCCTTGATGTTCCTACCGATTGCCCTCAAAGAGACGAAAGACTTGGTTGGACGGGTGATGCTCAGGCATTTTTTAGTACAGCAGGTTTCAATATGGATGTGAAAAACTTTTTTGATAAGTGGTTGATCGACTTAACTTTTGACCAAAGATCCGATGGAGCCGTTCCAGGTGTGGTTCCGCATAATAACTATTTAGGCCCAGATGATTCAAAAGAACTCCAAGGGAATTTTGGAAGGACTGGATGGGCCGATGCAGCTACCATCATTCCTTGGCATTCTTATTTGATTTATGGTGACACAAAAACCCTTGAGCGGCAGTACCAAAGTATGGTCAAGTGGATTGATTTTATGACCCAAAACTCAAAAAATCATTTGTACATCAAAGAGGACCACTGGGGAGATTGGTTATTTTTCTCCAGAGATGATGACAATTCTGGTCGTTCTGCTGTCACCAGTAAAAAATTGATTGCTCAAGCTTTCTATTGTTACTCTACCCAATTGTTAATTAAGTCTGCTAAAGTTTTGGGTTACAACGATGATGTCAAAAAATATAGTGATCTCTATGCAAAACTGGTCAAAGCATTTAACGATGAATTTGTCACCAAAAATGGAATGCTGATTTCTGATTCCCAAACCGCCTATGTTTTGGCTTTGCAATTCCAACTACTCTCCGAGGAAAACAGGAAAATTGCTACAGAGCGCTTGGTGGACAATATCAACGACTACGGTCACCTCACTACCGGATTCTTAGGGACGCCATTCTTATGTCATGTATTATCGGACAATGGAAAAAATGAAGAGGCGGTAAAATTATTGTTACGAACTAAATATCCTTCTTGGTTGTACCCTGTTACCAAAGGCGCCACCACGATTTGGGAGCGATGGAATGGGATCAAGCCCGACGGTAGCTTTCAGTATCCCAGCATGAACTCCTTCAATCACTACGCCTACGGGGCCATTGGGGAGTGGATGTACAACAACTTGATGGGATTAAAGATCAATGAACAATACCCCGGATATAAGCGCTTTACCATCGAACCCATCTTTGATAAGAATTTCGAAAACATTGCAGGAAGTTTTGATTCCAATTATGGTGAAATAAAGGTAGCATGGAAAAGAAAAAATAATAAAATACACCTGACCGTTGAGATTCCCGCCAATACAACATCCGATATCATACTCAACAAACAAAGCGAGGGCAATTGGATACTAGACGATACTCAATTGAATTCTATTATTTTGGAACGCCAAGAGACCCATGAAAAAACCAGCCTATTGTTGGGCTCAGGTAAATATGACTTTTCTTTTGTAACCCAATGATTTTATAGCGAGAAAACTTCAGCTAAGTCCAACTGAATCGGGGAATGGTCCTCATTTGTTTCCATGAGGTCGCTCATGTATTTCCACCATTTTTTTACAATGGGATTGTCTCCCAGTGACTGGGAGTCCCTGCCATCGGTTTGCTGAAATGCAAAAAGACAGTTGGTCTCTGGATCGTGATAAATATGATACGAACCAATTCCTGTATCCTTGAGTAGCTGTTTTAATTCTGGCCAGATCATATCGTGACGTTTTTGGTACTCCTCAATCGTATTGGGTTTTAGGTACATTTTGAAAGCCAGTTGATTCATGTTCGTTGATATTTCATTAAATGGGTTGCCACCATTCCTCAATCCGACGGCTCATCTCCTCAACAATTTGAGGATATTTTTCCGCAACATTATTTTGCTCGTGTGGGTCATTTTCTAAATCAAACAATTGGGTTTTATTTGAGTAATAGCTCACTTCAGCCGTTTCATTTTCGTGATTTAATACCCCAACTGGCTTGTTCTCCTCTGGGCCAGTAAAAGGTAAAAAAAGAAAATCCCCTAAATCTCCAATTCCTGTTCTGCTGAGGTGGTTATGACTGAATCCATAGAGTGTTTTGTCGTCATGGTGATAGCCACTACTGGCATCCCATCCCATGATATGCGTATCTGGACTCAATTGAATTTGTCCGCGTGGTAGGGTAGGCCCTGGAAAAGTATGTCCGTGAAAACCCGTTCCGATCATGGGATCAACGAAAGTGGTCAAATCCATGCTAGGGTCTGTGGGATTTGTATTATGCTTACATCCCCAGTAGCTAACCAAGGAAAAGAAAAGGAAAAAACTAATTACTGATTGTTTCATGGATTATTTTGTCTGTTAATTTTTGACAAATTAATTGATTGGTCTTCAAATACCAAGACTTTGAGCCAGAAGCAATCAACTTTCAAATGGATTGAAAAGAAATATGAGAAAAATAACTTATGACTAAGATCAAAAAAGCACTAAGAAATGGACCATTCAACTTATTTTCTGAAATAAAGTCAAATTTGAATTGCGCTATAGAATCTTACTTGAAAAATCTAAAAACTTTTTTTTGCTTTACAAGAAGGTTTTGATTTAGAAAAAAAATAAAAAAAAATGCAACATTTTAATTTTTAAATTTAATTTTAATCAATAAAGATTTACGAAAATCTTTAAGCTGAACATTTTGAAATCTGTTTTTACATTCGGTTTCTTGGGTATGAGGAAGTCAAACCCAATCCTAGCTTATGGTGTAAGCATCCGAAATTTAAA
>JAQCBK010000077.1 GCA_027621505.1 Bacteroidota bacterium
TACCAAACTAAAATGCCTCCACAAGGTGTAAACCCTTTGTATCAAAAATCAGGCTATATTCATCCCGTAATCTCCTCCAAAGGGGACACCCTTTCCAGAATTCAACCTCCTGATCATTACCACCATTACGGCATTTGGGGCCCCTGGACCAGAACCCGAATCGATGATGTTGGTGTTGATTTTTGGAATCTAAAAGAGGGGCAAGGTACTGTACTGTTCAAGTCTTTTAATGGTTTTGAATCAGGAAAAGTTTTTGCTGGTTTTAGTGCCAATCAAGAACACATTAACTTAACCGCCAAAGAAGGACCAAAAGTGGCCATTAATGAAGAATTAAATGTCAAAGTTTGGAAAAACAACAAACCCAATCAATATTTTATTGACTATACCTCCAAGTTCAAATCTCCTTTAAAAAATGGAATCTTATTTGAAGCCTATCGATATGGAGGGGGATTGGGCTTCCGTTTCAAAGAACAATGGAATAAGGAAAATTGTGAAGTGATTACCTCTGAAGGAAAAAATAGAGTCGCTGCCGATGGTTCCTCAGCAAGATGGGCCATGGTTTATGGTGTGTCCCAAGACGGAAAAGGAACCACTGGTGTGTTATTCATGAGCCACCCTGACAATCAGTCCCACCCCGAACCCATGAGAGTTTGGCCCTTAGATGCGAATAGTCGTAGAGGGGATATGTTTTTTCAATTCTGTCCTATCCGTCATGAAGAATGGAAAATCGAACCCCAAAAGACTTACCAATTGAATTACCGTATGTTGATTTTTGATGGTAAAATTACCCTCGAAGAAGCAGAACAACATTGGAAAGCATTTGCTTTTCAACCAGAGATTAATTTTAAAAATTTATAAGGATGAAAAGAAGAAAATTCATTGGAAATAGTGCCTTAGGAACTGTAGCTTTGGCAGGTTTCCCAAACATCGTTCCCGCGAGTGTATTGGGAAAAGACGCCCCCAGCAACAAAATTAATATCGGTCAGATTGGCTGTGGCCGTATTGCCCGATCACATGACCTCCCAGACACAATGGCTTTCGATGTAGCCAATGTAATGGCGGTATGTGATCCAGACACCAACAGAATGAAAGATGGAAAAGTTTTGGTGGATCAATTCTATCAAGAAAAAAAGAAAAAGTCCAGTTACAAGGGTACCAAAATGTATGAGGACTATCGGGAAATGTTGAACGATAAGGACATCGATGCCGTTTTAATTTCTACTCCCGATCACTGGCATGCACAGCCTGCAATGGAAGCCGCAATGGCAGGAAAAGACATCTACCTCCAAAAGCCCACCTCACTCACCGTGGATGAAGGCAGACAACTGGTGAATGCAGTGAAAAAAAACAATGTCATCCTCCAAGTAGGAACACAACAAAGAGCCATGCCCCAATTCAGAATTGCCGCTGAGTTGGTGAGAAATGGAAGAATCGGAAAATTAGAAACAGTTAAAATCGGACTCCCTGGAGATCCAGGAGGGCCAGAAGCACCACAAATGCCCATCCCCGAAAACCTAAATTTTGATATGTGGTTGGGATCAACCCCTGAAGTTCCTTACACAGAAATAGGAGTACACCCTCAAGTGGGCTATGGCCGACCTGGATGGCTTCGACACGAAAATTATGGCGCCGGAATGATCACTGGATGGGGACAACACCACTATGACTCTGCCGCATGGGGAATGGATACAGAGTTAAAAGGGCCAACCTCAGTTCAAGCCATCGCTGATTTTCCTAAATCAGGGCTTTGGAATGTACACGGAGATTTTATGGTAAAACATGAATACGACAATGGGATCACCGTCATCACCTCTGGTGGCTTCCCCAATGGAATACGCTACGAGGGATCTGAAGGATGGATCTTTGTATCTCGAGGTGCTTATGTGGCTTCCAGCTCTGATCCTGTGGCACTTGAAAAAAGTAAAAAAGCTTTGGACGCCTCAGATCCTAAAATCCTCAGCTCAGAGATTGGTGCCAATGAGATCCATTTGTATAAGATTGATGATCAACATGGCAACTGGCTGGATTGTATTCAATCCAGAAAAGCACCTATTTCCCCTGTAGATATGGGACATATGGCTTGTGTGGTTTGCCTGATCAGCCATATTGCAATGAAGGTCCCCAGAAAACTGCATTGGGATTCCAAAAATCAAAAATTCATCAACGATGACGAGGCCAACGCACTTTTGAGTAGACCACAAAGAAAACCCTATGGCACCAATCATTTAAAAATTTAATTTACTTCATGAAACAAATATCACTTTCCCTATTTCTCCTACTCACACTGAGTTGTGGAGAAAATAATGAAACTTCCAAAGTAAAGCTGATGACACTTGATCCAGGTCACTTTCATGCAGCTTTGATTCAAAAAACCTCCTATGATGAAATCGATGCCGTGGTTGATGTTTATGCACCCGATGGTCCTGAGGTAAGGGATTTTCTTAACAAAATTGAAGGGTATAACAGTAGAGAGAACAACCCAACCAACTGGACCATCAGAACACATTTTAGTGAAAATTTCCTCGATGATATGATCGATCAAAAACCAGGAAATGTAATGGTTGTCTCTGGAAAAAACTCAAATAAAATAGATTACATTCTGGCAGCAGTCAATGCAGGGTTAAATGTCTATGCAGACAAACCTCTGGTCATCAATGAAGAAGGATTCAAAAAGCTTGAAGAGGTTTTCGAAATTGCCAAAGAAAAAAATCTACTGGTTTATGATATCATGACCGAACGCTTTGAGGTCACTACAAGTATCCAAAAAGCGCTTTCCATGAATGTTAATGTTTTTGGCTCCTTGGTAGATGGTTCTCCTTCCGAGCCAGCCATCAGTAAGGTAAGTGTTCATCATTTGTCAAAAATTGTATCAGGAAAGCCTTTGGTCCGTCCCGCCTGGTTTCTCGACACTGATCAACAAGGGGAGGGAATTGTGGACGTGACTACGCACTTAGTTGACTTGGTACAGTGGGAGACTTTTCCAAATCAAATTTTAGATCGCTCGGATGTGGAAATCATCTCATCCAAACGTTGGACTACTCATCTCGGTCCAGATCAATTCAAAAAAATTACTAAATTAAACCAATATCCAGATTATCTCTTAAAAGACGTGGAATCCGATACCCTGAGTATTTACTGTAATGGAGAAATCAATTACACCCTTAAAGGGAAACATGCCAAAGTAGCAGTGATTTGGAATTATGAAGCCCCTCCAGGTACGGGGGACACCCATCAAAGTACCATGCGAGGCACCAAAAGTGATTTGATTATTAAACAAGGCGAAGCGGAAAACTACAAGCCTACGCTTTATGTACATGCCAAGACAGAGCAAAATTTTGAAACAACTTTAAATCAAGCCTTGGCAACTATTCAAAACGAATTTCCAGGAACAAGCGCAGAGAAAATTTCGGATTTGAAGTGGAAAATTATAATTCCCGATGTCCTTAAAATTGGTCATGAAGCACATTTTGGCCAGGTCACAGAGAACTACCTTAAATACTTCAGAGAAGGAAAGCTTCCAGATTGGGAAATTCCAAATATGATAACTAAATATTACACCACCACAAAAGCTTATCAAAAAGCTTTCGAATAAAAAAAACCGAAATGAATAAAAATATTTTAATTCCTATTTACTTGACTGTTTTCTATTTAACTTCCTGTATTTCACAAGAAAATCCCCCCGAATTAAAAACCCCGGATCAAACTAAATACAGTACAGTCACCGTTGTGGAGGGAATTGAAATTCCATGGGGGATGGATTTTATCAGTAAAAATGAATTGTTGGTTACTGAAAAAAAGGGGAAAGTTTACCGGGTTTTGAATGGAGAAAAAACAGAGGTTTCCGGCCTTCCTGAAATATATCAAAGAGGACAAGGCGGTTTACTCGATATAGCCTTACACCCTGATTTTAGTAAAAATAAAATTATCTATTTCACTGCTGGTGTAAACGTTGAAGGCGATGAGGGTGGTAATACAGCCCTTTATAGTGCTGAACTCAATGACTATAGTTTATCCAATGTCAAATTGCTTTACAAAGCAACTCCAAACACCAAGAAAGGACAACATTGGGGATCTAGAATTGTTTTTGATGACCAAGGACATTTATTTTTTGGTATTGGAGATCGAGGTAACCGAGATGTGAATCCACAAGATCTGAAACGTGATGGAGGAAAAATATACCGTCTGAATCTCGATGGCAGTATCCCAGAAGACAACCCATTCGTTAATGAAGAGGGAGCTATAAAAGCAGTTTACTCCTACGGACACAGGAATCCCCAAGGAATGACCGTTCACCCTGAAACGGGAGAGATTTGGGAAAATGAACACGGACCCAAAGGTGGCGATGAAATCAACATCATTCAGAAAGGAAAAAACTTCGGTTGGCCGGTAATTACCTATGGGATCAATTACAGTGGCACCTCAATAACAGACAAAACAGCCATGCCGGGAATGGAGCAACCTTTTTACTATTGGGTTCCATCCATCGCTCCCAGTGGTATGGCATTTTCCAGTTCAAAGGTTTACAAGGGATGGAAAGGAGATTTATTTGTTGGATCATTGAAGTTTAAGTACTTAGAACGTTTGGTCATGAAACGGGGAAAAGTCGTCAAGCGCGAAAAAGTACTAAACGATATCGGACGTGTTAGAAACGTAAAAGAAGGGCCTGATGGCCATCTCTACCTAGGAGTTGAAGGAAAGGGCATTTTAAAGGTGATTGAAAATTGATGAAATTGCTTTTTGCTTGGATCTTTGTAGTGGCACTATTGCAAGGGGTAGCACTGTATCAAGATAAACCGTTGGAAAAGAGTATTGCAGATGGTGAAGAAATTTATCAAGATTTTTGCCTTCAATGCCATCTGGATTCTGGAGATGGCGTTTCGGGAGTGTTTCCTCCTCTGGCAAAATCAGATTATCTTTTGAATAACATTGATTTAAGCATAAAAGGAATAAAATACGGTTTGAGTGGACCCATTGTGGTTAATGGAGAAAAATATGATGGACTAATGCAGAATCAAGGTCTTGAAAATCAAGAAATTGCAGATGTAATGAACTACATCCTTAACAATTGGGGAAATCAGTCCGATGAAATAATCACCTCAGATCGAGTCGCTGCTGTCAAAGAATAATTTTTTTGTTTTGGGTAAAATTTACCGCTACATTTACATCATTGTGTTTTTGGTTTTTGTGGTCTGGATGATATTTTTAGACACCCATTCCTTAAAAATTCATCGTGAGTTAAATCAAGAAATTGATAAACTAGAAAATCAAAAAAATGAACTGATTTTATTGATT
>JAQCBK010000078.1 GCA_027621505.1 Bacteroidota bacterium
ATTGGAAAGATGACAATGAAAAAAATGGACTTGCCTATCAAGAGGGGAAAATTGCATTTCGGCAGATGCAATGGTCGCATTTTAGATATAGAAATCTAAAAATTTGGAACATAAATTAAGATAGATGAAATACTATTTTTTTACCCTTTTAGCCCTTTTAAGCTTTTCCACACCAACTGTTAATGCTCAAAAGCAACCAAATGTAATCATCATTTATACTGACGATCAAGCGACCTTAGATATCAATGTGATGGGAGCCAAAGATTTGGTAACTCCTCATGTGGATCAACTGTTGTTGAGTGGGACTACTTTTACCCAGTTTTATGCCTCACCGAGTTGTTCTCCTTCTCGACCCTCTTTGTTGACGGGAAAAAATCCGCAAAGGGCAGGTGTGCCAGGTAATGCTGGTCAAGATTTGAGCAGAACATCAGGGCTTCCACCATCCGAATATACCTTGGCTGAAATGATTAAAGACCAGGAGAATCAATTAATTTACACAATAAAAAACACAAAGTAGTTGAGGAGCTCAGCACTCTTTATAAGACTTGGAAAATTAAACAATGAAAATGAAGTACCGATTTATTTTATTGATGGTAAGCTTGATTGTTTTCAGCTGCCAATCTCCAGAAAGAGAAACCTCTTTGGAAGGGACTTCACTCCCTCAGATGGTTTATCCAAAATACAGAAGATGGATGTCGCCCGACAACGCAGATCATGCAAGATTTTCCAGCCCTAGTCTGGAATGGCCCTCCAAAAAAGGTCAGGTTTTTCAGATCAGAGTAGCTAAGGATAAGGATTTTATCAAACAGCTTATCTCAGTCAAGGACATTCCGTTTTCTTTCATTAATCTCCACCAAAAATTATCGCCAGGATTATGGTATTGGCAATTCAAATCTGATACAGGTGATTGGAGTGAGATCGCTTCTTTTACCATCAATGATACTTCAATCGATTTTGTTCCTCCCTCATTTCAAACACTTTATCAATCAATTCCTAAAAGTCACCCAAGGGTTCTGGCGAAAAAAGATGAGTGGGAATCGAAACGCTTAACAGCTTTGTCCTATAAAGAAAGTAAAATTCTTATTAATAAAGCAAATGAAATCATAGGCAAGCGAATTCCGAGCGAGCGAGATGCTACCATACAATTTCAAGGAAGAGACGAGAATGAAACAGAAAAGATCAAAAAAATATTCAGTCAAGAGGTGGGCTATGAATTTGGAGAATCTTTGAAAATACTCACCCAGGCTTATCTTTTGACACAAGAAAAAAAATATTTTGATGTTGCGTTACAATGGATTCGTGAAGGCAATGGTTGGGATCCCAAGGGTCTGACCAGAATCAGTGACTTTGGAGATGCAATGATTATGGAATCATTGGCTATGGCGGCCGATGTCTTTTGGGATCAACTCAATCAAGAAGACCGATCTGCCATCATCAATCAAGTATCAATTCGAGGAAATGGATTTTATGAGAATTGGACGAATTATTTGGAAAATCGAAACTCGTCCATGCACGTTTGGCAGCACATCATACATCGAATGTTTCTCACTGCTGTCGCCATGATTGATACGATACCAGAGGCAGCCGATTGGTTGGAGTATATTTATGAATTATGGTTGGCACAACATCCCAAAATGGGAGAGGAAGATGGCGCATGGTTTAACGGAACAGGCTATATGCGCATGAACGTAATGACCCTTTTGGATATCCCTACCAAATTAGAAGCCTATACTGGGGAAAACTTTTTTCAAGTCCCTTGGTATGGAAATTTCATGAAGTGGCTTACTTATGCCTATCCCCCTGGAGCAACCAGTGATGGATTTTGTAACGACGGAAGAAAATGGCCCATGCCCAATTTAGAATATGGTGCATTTGCCGATGCATATGCAAGAATTACCGGCGACCCAAATGCTCTAATTTATTCAACTGCTGTATTCGAGGCATTGGACAAATTAGAAGAGCCATTGATAGATGAGGATTACACAGGAGGTCCAGTGGATCGTGCCGTACTATCAGACGATACAGAATATGCATGGTTTAGAATCACATCGGGTTATGGTATGCCATTGCCCTCTATTGACGAAATTACTGAATTGCCAGAATCAGAAATTTTCCCCGATGTTGGAGTGGCCTATATGAATACCCATCGAAATGATAAAAAAAAGAACCTAAGGGTATCGATAAAAAGTTCCCCAATGGGTCCCTTGGCTCATACCCATGCTGAACAAAATACATTTAACATTGCCTATCAAGGAAAACGTTTGTTCTACAATTCTGGATATCGACCTTGGATGGGAGATCCACATACAAGTGGCTGGTACAAGCATACGCAAGGTCACAATGGAGTTTTAGTGGACGGTCATGGCCAGCCCTATGACGCTGCCGCATATGGTTTCATACCAAGATTCATTCGGGGGGAACAGCTCACTTATGTTTTAGGAGATGCTTCTCATGCATATCAGGCGATTGAATTGTCCCAAAAATCGAGAAAAGATCAGAATCCTGATGATTTGGAGGTAAAGCTTTTTAGAAGACACTATCTGTTACTTCAGCCCAATATTTTCGTTGTGTATGATGAAATGGAAGCTCATAAAGCTGTCGATTGGAGTTGGTTGATTCACAATTTTCACGGCTTAAAATTAGACCTAGAAAACAAAACGGTTGAAACCACATATGATGATAGAGGAGGAAGGGTAAGCCTTTTTGGCGGGGCAGCTTTGGCCTATTCTGTTACCGATAAATTCACTGTTGAACCTAAAAATATTTTAAGGAAAAAGGATGCTATGGGTAATCTACTTGCCTATAAAAATCACTGGCATTTTAAAGCGACAACAAAAGAAAAGAAAGACAAAATGCGCTTTTTAGCAATCATCCAAGTTAGTGAAGATTTGAATTATGATCCCATTTTGACCTCCGAGGAAAACGGTCATTTTCAAGTGAATGATTGGATCATCAATGCCAATTTAGACCCTAATTCAGCTGCATTGATTTCCATTGAAAATAAAGAAGGTAGTGTTCGATTTCATTCTCAAATGCCATCTAGAGCGGGAGCAGCAGTTTTGATTGAAAAGATAGATGGAAGTGAAATAGTGAAAACGGCCAAGGATGAATATCCAAAAAGTATCATCAGTGCTTCTAAAAGACAATAGTTATGTATTTAAAATTTAAAGGATTTAGGCTGATTGTGGGAATGATATCAATACTGGTCAGCTGTCAGTCTTCAGAAAAGAAAATGAACCCTCCTAATGTTTTGATGATCAGTATTGATGATCTCAACGATTGGGTAGGAGTATTAGGTGCGCATCCCGATGCCCAAACCCCCAATATAGATCGACTGGCAAAAGAAGGAATTTTGTTCACCAATGCGCACTGTCAAGCCCCGATTTGTGGACCCTCTCGTGCTTCTCTGTTGTCGGGCTTAAGGCCTTCTACTACTGGAGTTTATGGACAAATTAGCGACGAAGATTTACGTGCTGTACCTTCCTTTGAAAACATTGACTTTCTCCCAGAATATTTTAAAAAAAACGGATATAAAACACTGGGAGTGGGCAAAATATTTCACGGTCATGCTCCTAAGGGCGTTTTTCAACATTCAGGAGGTAGGATCAAAGGTTTTGGTCCTAAGCCAACAAAACCATTCAAATGGAACCAAAAAGGGACATCTACAGATTGGGGGGCTTTCCCTCAACACGACAGTTTGATGAATGATTATTCCTATGCTCAGTGGACTAAGAAAGAACTTCAAAAAAAACACGACCAACCCTTTTTTATGGCTGTTGGATTGATTCGACCCCATGTGCCTTGGTATGCTCCCAAAAAGTGGTTTGATCAATACGATGTTGATAAAATTGCATTGCCACAATACGATCCAGATGATTTTAATGACCTTCCAGAAATTGCGAAGCGAATAGCATATAAGGGAATGATGCCTACTACAGATTGGGCGATTGAATCAGGAGAGTGGAGAAATATTGTTCATGCGTATTTGGCCTGTATTTCCTTTGTAGATCATCAAGTAGGAATTGTTTTAGATGCGCTAGAAAATAGTGAATATCATGATAATACCATTGTTGTTTTGTGGTCAGACCATGGCTATGAAATAGGAGAAAAAGGTTCTTTTGGGAAGCATACCCTCTGGAGTGAATCTACCAAAGTACCTTTGATTTTTAAAATACCCGATTTTAAAAGTCCTAAATCAATAGATCAGCCAGTAGAGCTTTTGGATTTGTACCCTACACTTTTAGATTACGCAAAGCTTCCAAAAAATCCTTTAAATGAAGGTAAAAGTTTACGATCATTCATCGAAGGCAATGCCGATGATGAAGCGATAGCCATTACCACCTATGGTAAAAATAACCACAGTATGATCAATCAGTCCTATCGATACATCCGATATGAAGATGGTTCCGAAGAATTGTATGACCTTAGCGTTGACCCAGACGAAAAAAATAATATAGCGGATAGACCTGATTTGAATGCTTTAAAACAGTCATTGATGCTACAATTTCCTGAAAAAAATGTTCCGTGGGCAGTTCCAAGCTTCAACACTGTTAATGAATATTTTAAACAAACATCAACCATAAAATAGAGCAACCCATGAATCAAAAAGTTATAGTATTAGGCCTCTTTTTGAGTTTTCTTAGCTATGCTCAGAGTCCAACTTCTGAGGGGCCGTATTTTGCCACGGGAATTAGAATAGGAGATGTCAGTCAAAAAGAAGCGGTGATTTGGACGCGCTTAACAAAAAACCCAACCCGTGTAAATGAAGCTCCTTTGCCCATCTCACTCTACACAGATCCTGAAACGGGAAACAAACATTTGAGAAAAACCCGAAAAGATAAAAATGGGGTGGTTTATTTTCCTCAGGGCTACGACATCAACAATATTGAAGGGGCTGTTCCAGGAGCAAATGGGTCGGTTCGGGTTAATTATAAAATATCCGGAACGAAAAATTGGCAATCTACACCTTGGGAAGCTGTTTCTCCATTGGCCAACTTCAGCAAAAAATTCATATTAAGCGATTTGAAGGCTGGATCGAGCTATGAACTAATGATTGAGTCAAGAGCACCTGGAGCTAAACATAAAAGCACTCAAATGAATGGAAAATTCAAAACCCCACCTGACGAAAAAACTTCTAAAAAAATAGTCTTTGCCGCAAGTACCTGCCAAGGATATCCAGATCAAGATCATCCCGATGGTTACAAAATTTATCCTTTTTTAGAAACTTTAGCCCTCGATTTTTTTGTTCATGCTGGGGACATAGTATATTATGATAATT
>JAQCBK010000022.1 GCA_027621505.1 Bacteroidota bacterium
GGACTCTAATTTCAAGGTGGTCCATGGTCTTGTTTATGGCCATCAACGTGGTTAATAAAAAAAGCTTTAAGAGATATTACCGTAAAATTTTTAGGGTCAGGTTAAAAAAATCTATTTTTAAGAGGATCATTTCCTTGGGCTTTCCCTCTGCATTACAAATGTTTTTTGAGGTGGTTTTCTTTACTTCCGCCATCTGGATGTCAGGCTTTTTGGGAAAAAATCCCCAAGCGGCCAATCAGATCGCACTCAATTTATCCTCGATGACTTATATGGTAGCCTTGGGCATTGGAGTTACTGCCATGATTCGGGTTGGGAATGAAAAGGGGAGGGGCGATTATTTAGCTTTGCGTAGGGTCGCCATTTCAACGCTACTTTTGATCTTTATAATGGACTTTGTTTTTTGCCTGTTTTTCTTGGCCACCAATGAGGTGCTCCCTTGGCTATACCTAAACAAAAGTACTGCTGAAATTTCTTTTGATGAAATTGAGGTGGCTCAAATCGCATCCAAATTAATTCTCATTGCCGCTTTATTTCAAATCGCAGATGGCATTCAAGCGGTAGTTCTTGGTGCTCTTAGAGGGATACAAGATGTGACACTTCCCGCCCTATTGATTTTTTTTTCTTATGGAATCGTAGGCTTTCCCATTTGCTATTATCTGGGATTAGAAATTGGCAGAGGTGTCGCTGGGATTTGGATCGGACTTCTAACGGGATTAATGCTTTCCGCTATACTTTTACTACTAAGATTTCAGTATCTTACTAAAAAAATACTATCTAAAATTCAACTCAAATAATGGATTTGCCACAATTTTTGATCGCAGACAATTCAGAACTCAAGGAGGCAATTTTTGTTCTGCACACCCAATATCCGCGTTTTTTACTAAACGTTGCCAATGATGAAATCCATTGGATGGAAGAATTCGAAAAAGAAGACAAAGCAGAACTGGAATCACAGACGGCTTCATTGATCGAGCAAGCATTGCAGTTCTATGATAAAGAAATGGAGAATTTTGAATAGCCTTGGAAGAGATCATCGCCCTAGACCATAAGTTATTTCTCTTTCTTAATGGATTGGGTACCCCAATTTTTGATGGATTTTGGCTGCTCATGACCCACAAGGCGACCAATATTTCCATTTATCTGTTATTGGCGCTGATTTATTGGAAACAGCAGTCGTTAAAGCCTTTTTTGATTTTGTTGTTATTCACAGCTGTATTGATTTTGGTAACAGATCAGACAACCAATCTTTTCAAAGAGGGTTTTGAACGCTTACGCCCATGTCATGAGCCATCATTAGAGGGAGTGGCAAGATTAGTTAAGGACGGATGCGGTGGCATGTATGGATATTTCTCTGGTCATGCTTCCAACTCGTTTGCTTTGGCAGTTTTCTTCTCCGGGATTTTTGTTCATCGCTATCGTAAGTTACCATTTGTTCTTCTCTTTCTTGCCTTTTTAGTGGCCTATAGTAGAATTTATATCGGTGTTCATTACCCATTGGATGTGTTCTCGGGTATGGCCTTTGGTGCAGTTACTGGAGGAGTATTTTACCGCATATGGGCCCTAAAAATAGAGCGGTGAATGCAGGGGTTAATGTCCGTCCTCTTTTAATAACTCTGGGGATTTGGACTTAAACTTGTTCAGTCTGGGTTTGGATACATTCAAAATATAAAGGTCATTGGGATTGTTTTGTTCGTAATCCTGATGATAATTTTCAGCGTAGTAGAATTTTGAAAGTTTTTTTACTTCGGTAACAATTTCACGTGGGTAAACTTTTTCTGCAGTGAGTTTAACAATGTGATCCTCTATGATTTTTTTTTCTTCTTCATTTTGGTAAAAAGCCACCGAGCGGTATTGAGTACCGCGATCAGGCCCCTGTTGATTGAGGAGGGTAGGATCATGTGAATCAAAGAATACAGTTACCAAAGTCGCAAAATCAATTATTTTAGGGTCATAGATGACCTCTACTGTTTCTGCATGACCTGTTTTTCCAGTAATCACCTGATAGTAGGTAGGATTTTTGGTTTTCCCTCCAGCGTAGCCTGAATAGGCCTCTTCAACGCCTTTCAAACTCTCGTAAACAGCTTCTACACACCAAAAACAACCAGAGGCGAAATAAGCTTTGGCTTTATTTTGTATGGTCTTTGTAGGTTCCCACACTGCAGTGGCACCGTCCACAGGTTCTGTTGTATTCAATTGACAAGTATTCATTAAGATGATCAAAAGTACAAACATCATTTTCATATTATTAATCTATTCTTCCTATTGGTCGATTGGCTATGCCTTGAATGTTGAGTAGATTATCACCCAATTCGTTTCTCATATCGTTGGCAAGGGATTTTATTTTTTGGACAACATCAGGGTACTTTGATGCAACGTCAGTGGTTTCACCAACATCATCCTTGAGGTTATACAATTCAATTTTCTCGATGGCATTCATTTCGTATTTTGCCGGGTATCCATCTTTTCCTCCTGGTCTGCCATTGAGTGTTCTGAAGGTGTGAGGAAAATAAAGCTTCCAGTCCTTATACCGAACGCCATGAAGCTCATTCGTTTTGTAATAAAAGAAATAGGCCTCTTGTGGACTTTCGTTCGTTTCCCCTTTGAAAACATTCCAAACACTTTTACCATCAATTTTTTTTGGAGGCAACTCGGCATTAGTAATTTCAGCAATGGTAGGTAAAAGATCAATGGCCATTATTGGGGTATCAATGGTTCTTGCTTTTTTTATCTCCTTTGGATAGTGGATCACACAGGGCTCTCTTTGTCCTCCTTCCCATGCGGTACCTTTTCCTTCCCTCAAGGGTGATGCACTTCCTGCGTGATTTCCGAAATTCAACCAAGGACCGTTATCGCTAGTAAAAACAAAAAAGGTGTTTTCTTCCAATACATTTTCTTTGAGTTTTTTGATGATTTCACCCACCGACCAATCGATTTCCATGATCACATCTCCATAGAGACCTTGTTTGCTTTTCCCTTTGAATTTATCTGAAACAGCTATGGGTACGTGTGGCATGGGATGAGGAACATAAAGGAAGAAGGGGTGCTCTTTGTTTCGCTCTATAAAATCTACTGCTGCATGAGTAAGTTCGGTCGTCAATTGTGCTTGATCTTCCAAGGTTCGAATTTCTTTGACCACCTCAAAATTGTGGAAAAAGGGAAGTTGAGGATATGTTTTGGCCAACCGATGGTCTGAGGGCACTTGGTTTCCGTCATAATCTACCGGCCACATGTCGTTAGAGTAGGGGATACCCTTAAATTCATCAAAACCGTGGTTGTTGGGTAAAAATTCGGGGTGGTGTCCCAAATGCCATTTCCCAAAGATTCCGGTTTTGTAACCTCTTACCTTTAGCAT
The DNA here is from genome assembly GCA_027621505.1 of Bacteroidota bacterium. GTDB lineage: Bacteria > Bacteroidota > Bacteroidia > Flavobacteriales > Flavobacteriaceae > UBA8316. Next base: position 3,353 of record JAQCBK010000022.1, read on the forward strand.
TTCTGCCAAAGTGGTTTCTTGTGCATTGATTCCTACTTTATGATAGGGAAATAAGGCACCAGAGATTCCAATTCTGTTGGGGTAGCATCCCGTGAGTAAGGCAGCTCTGGAGGCAGAACATACTGCTTGAGCGGAATAAAAATTAGTAAGCTTTAACCCATTTTCAGCCAGTTCATCCAAATGGGGGGTGTGGATGTTGGGAGATCCGTAGCTACTTAAGTCCTGATAGCCCTGATCATCTGTGAACACAATCACAATATTTGGGGGTCTATCCATAGTAATTTTCCTCCTGTCCTTGCAGGACAGCAATATGAAAAAGGCTAATAATGAGAGTATATATTTCATTTTTAAATTTAAAAGTACAAAATTTGACTCTTGTGTTGATTTAAAGTTCCCCCACAAACCTCATTAACGATTGACCAAATCTTTTCCAACTGTAATCAGTTTGAACATTTTGAAATGCGACTTTAAATTCAGACAACGCATTTTCTTCTAACATCTGACTGAGATTTTTAGCAATTTTTTCGGGGTTTATTTCGGTAACTTTTCCTGTTTTATCTTTTACTATAGGGGCACTTAGGCCTGGAATGTCAGAGGCCAAAATTGGGGTTTGGTAATGATAGGCCAAGGGTGTTACCCCACTTTGAGTGGCACTGGTATAAGTTTGAGCAATGACATCGGCAGCACAAAAAGCCGCCACCGCTTTATGAGCATTGGCATATTCAAAATCACAGATGACCCGCTCATTGAGTTTTAGTTCTTTAATCCGTTGGGTGTATTTTTCTTTGGACTCATACAATTCCCCAACAATGGCCAGGATAACATTTTTTTCTTCCAATGGAGGCCCGGCAAATGCCTCTATCAACAAGTCCAAACCTTTGTACTTGCGGATCAAACCAAAAAATAAAACTATTTTTTTATCAGTTGGCCAGCCCAATCTCGCTCTTGCTTTTTCCTTTGAAATAGGGGGAGGTAGTTCATCTGCAATGGGATGAAATCCTCGCCAAACAGCACAATTCTCTAGATCGTATTTTATTTGGTCTCCCACTGAGTGTGAGAGGGTAGCAAAACCATCCATAGATTTAGAAAAAAAATGCCTTAGAAAGTTGTCCCAAGGTCGGGTTTCGTGTGGAATCCAATTGTCAACAAGGCCAATTTTTTTTATGTCCTTTTTTAAACCCCTAGAAATTCCATTCCAGCAGGGGGCCAAAAAAGGGGTCCAATATCGAAAAATCACATAATGGGGTTGCTGAGAATTAATAGATTGCGCCACCTTTGACCAATTGAAGGGGTTGAAGCTGTGAATTTTTCTTTGGATAATGATGCCATCTGGTGGTTTCTCATCACTGTATTGTGTTTTGCCTGGAAATAAAATTTTTGGGTACTGGGTAGTAAATGTGTAAACAACCACTTCATGTCCAAGGGCTTTGAGGTTTAAGGCCAGCTGAACTTGGGTATCTGCAATTCCACCTCTAAAGGGGTGTGCGGGGCCCAGCAGGATTACTTTTTTTTTATTCTTCATTCAAAGAATTAAGGGTTCGCTCTTGTTTTAAGACCATTAAACCAACACAGCTAAGGGAGAAATAAACCAATCCAAAATAAAAAATCACCGGTAGATGCGTCAAGTAAAAATCACTTTGAAAGGGAAAGGCAAAGAACAATAAACCCAATAAACTTCTACCCATTTCAAATGGAAAAGACCATGTGTAACCATCCATAAGCGAGGTAAACCCAAAAATACAGAGAAAGATTAGCCCCCCAAAAAGAAGCGCTTGATTGGGAGAATAGGAGGTATAATTCGCCAAAAAATAGAACAGCATAAAAGTAACGGACAACCAATGGAACAAAGCCCAGCTTTTTTGGAGAGGACTCGCTTTGGGGTTGTATTTTTCAATGGGTTGATCCGAACTGATTTTTTTTAGAGGATATTGCACGATAACATCAGGGGGACGATGACCAGTGGGTTTCCACCAAAGTAATAGTTTTTCTCCCCACAAGCGGGTATGCCAGGCATCTTGAATCATGCCCCACAAGTGTTGAAAGTTGATGATCAGCGGATTCCAAGTCTGTACAGGTTTCAGCACTCCATATACTGGGGGTTCCTCTTCTAACTCCTCCTGAAAAGTACCAAACCAGCGGTCCCATACACAAAAAATTGCAGCCAGATTTTTATCAATATAAATGGGATTAATAGCATGGTGAACCCTATGCTGGGAGGGTGTTACCAAGATATATTCTAAGATTCCCAATTTACCGATATGCTGGGTATGGTACCAAAACTGTCCAAACAAATGAATAGGCGCGAGAACTGTAATGACCTCCCTCGGAACACCCAATACTGCTGCTGGGATTAAGAATAGTGCCGCATATCCCAACAGATCGGAAATGCTTTGTCGCAACGCACATGCCAAGTTAAACTCCTCACTGCTGTGGTGAATAAGGTGTTGATTCCAAAAAAAATTGATTTTATGGTTCAATCGGTGGTTCCAGTAGGAAGCAAAATCTACACATACAAAAGCGATGAAATACAATAGCAGACTGCTCTCAAGATTAAAGATAGCAAGGTGCTTTAGCAGGAAAGGATAGGAAACAATTACCACTCCTAAGCCTAGAATGTCTTTTAAAATATTGGTCATTCCAGAACTTAAGCTGGAAAGGGTATCCATAAAAGTATAGGTTTGCTTGCCTACAAAATGACCGTAGGCCATTTCTACGAGGATCAAGATCAAAAAAAAAGGAACTACCCACAATAAAACCTTAGCATAAATCTCCATCACTCACATTTACGATCTCTAAGTTATTGAATTAATTATTGATCACCCACTCTCCTTTTTTGATCAGGGGTTCGGCTTGTTTGAATTTTAAGGTTTTGGTTTCTCCACTACTAATGTTTCGGATGACCACCTTTTCATTCCTCCCTATTTTAGGACGTTCCCTGACAATGGTTTCCACCATATTTCTTTGCGGACCTCCTGCGTTTGCTCCTACATTTTGATTTCTTTGTGCCATTTCGTCGGTATTCAGGACTTCATCTTTAGAAGTACTGTACCCTTTTGGGGAATTGGTTCTTTTTTTTGCCTCTTGTATCTGGGTCTCATTTTGGTTGGGCAGTCCTCCTTTGAAAAGAAAGGACAAAATCTCTTTATTCAAACTATTAATCATAGATTTGAAAAGTTCGAAAGCTTCAAATTTGTAGATCAATAGCGGGTCTTTTTGTTCATGAACGGCCAACTGAACAGACTGTTTTAGTTCATCCATTTTACGAAGGTGGGTCTTCCAAGCTTCATCGATTAGTGCCAAAGTGATATTCCTTTCAAAATCCTGTACCAAATACTTCCCTTGTGTTTCATAGGCCTTTTGAAGGTTGGTTACCACTTTCAATGTTTTGATACCGTCAGTAAATGGAACAACGATTCTTTCAAAAGTATTGCCAGGTCGCTCGTAAACCTCTTTGATTACAGGATAGGCTAAGGCTGCATTGGAAGCAATTTTATCATTGTAATGTTCCGTAAGTTGAGGGTACAACTTATCGAGGATTTCACTTTCTGAAGTTTCTTTAAAAGCCGTCTCATCGAGTGGTGCCGTTACAGAGAAATTACTGATGATCTCAAATTCAAAGTTTTTGAAATCATTGGTGGCTTTGTTGCTTAAAACAATTTCTTCACAAGTATCGTAAAGGATATTGGCAATATCGAGTTTGATTCGGTCTCCCCCGAGGGCATGTCTCCTTCTTTTATAGATGACTTCACGTTGCGCATTCATCACATCATCGTATTCTAATAAGCGTTTGCGGATACCAAAATTATTTTCCTCCACCTTTTTTTGCGCTCTTTCTATGGACTTGGTCATCATGGAATGTTGAATAACTTCCCCCTCCTCAAGTCCCATGCGATCCATCACCTTAGCCACTCGGTCCGATCCAAAAAGTCGCATGAGGTTGTCCTCTAATGAAACATAAAACTGAGAGCTTCCAGGATCTCCTTGTCGCCCTGATCTTCCCCTCAACTGTCGGTCAACGCGCCTTGAATCATGACGTTCTGTACCAATGATGGCAAGGCCACCGGCTTCTTTGACTTGATCGGAAAGTTTGATATCCGTTCCTCTACCAGCCATATTGGTTGCAATGGTAACGATTCCAGGATTACCGGCTTCGGCAACAACATCTGCTTCTTTTTTATGAAGTTTAGCATTTAATACATTGTGGTGAACTTTGCGGATGTTGAGCATTTTACTCAACAGTTCGGAGATTTCTACCGAGGTGGTACCGATCAATACTGGCCTCCCCGCTTGGGTGAGGGCCGTTACCTCTTCAATGACAGCATTGTATTTTTCACGTTTGGTTTTGTAAATCAAATCATCCCTATCCTTTCGTGCAATCGGTCTATTGGTAGGTATTTCAATAACATCGAGCTTGTAAATTTCCCAGAATTCCCCTGCTTCCGTAATGGCGGTCCCTGTCATTCCCGACAACTTTTCATACATGCGAAAGTAGTTCTGGAGTGTGATGGTGGCAAAGGTTTGTGTAGCGGCTTCAATTTTTACATTTTCCTTGGCTTCAATGGCTTGGTGCAATCCATCGGAATACCTCCGACCATCCATGATTCTACCTGTTTGCTCATCTACGATCATCACCTTATTATCCATGACCACATATTCCACATCTTTTTCAAAGAGGGTGTAAGCCTTGAAAAGTTGGTTCATGGTATGAATGCGTTCTCCTTTTATGCTGAAATCTTTAAAAAGCTGATCTTTAAGGGCTGCTTCTTTTCTTGCCTCCAATTCCTGTTTTTCAATTTTAGCAATCTCAGCGCCAATATCTGGAAGGATAAAGAAGTTTTTGTCTTCGCTTTCAGCTGATAGGATTTCTATTCCTTTATCGGTAAGCTCTATCTGATTGGTTTTCTCGTCGATGGTAAAGAACAACTCGGCATCCACTTTGGGCATTTCTCGGTTGTTGTCTTGCATGTAGAAATTTTCCGTCTTTTGTAAAAGTTGCTTTACCCCCTCTTGACTGAGGAATTTAATCAAGCTCTTGTTTTTTGGAAGTCCTCTGAAAACCCTCAACAGTAGAAATCCACCTTCTTTGGCATCGCCCTCAGTGATTTTCTTTTTGGCCTCTGCAAGTACTCCTGTGAGGTAAGTTCTCTGCTTGGCCACCAAAGCGGAAACTTTTGGCTTGAGGAGATCAAATTCGTGTCGATCCCCTTCTGGGGTGGGACCAGAGATGATCAAGGGTGTTCTTGCATCGTCGATCAACACTGAATCCACCTCATCTACTATTGCATAATGGTGTTTGGGTTGTACCAAATCATCTGTTGAATGGGCCATATTATCCCTGAGATAATCAAAACCAAACTCATTGTTAGTCCCGTAAGTAATATCTGCCAAGTAGGCTTTTCTTCTCTCTTTGCTATTGGGTTTGTGATGATCGATACAGTCCACCCGCATGCCGTGGAACTCAAATAAAGGCCCCATCCAAGCACTGTCTCGCTTGGCCAGATAATCATTAACCGTTACCAAGTGAACCCCTTTTCCAGTAAGGGCATTTAAATACACGGGAAGCGTCGCCACGAGGGTTTTCCCTTCTCCAGTTTGCATTTCTGCAATTTTACCCTGGTGCAATACAATCCCTCCGATTAACTGAACATCATAGTGAATCATGTCCCAAACAATTGGTTTTCCTGCAGCATCCCATGCATTGGACCACAGGGCATGATCTCCCTCTAAACGGATATAGCTTTTGTCCTGAGATAGCTCACGGTCAAAGGCTGTTGCACTGACAGTTAGTGTACTATTTTCAACAAATCTCCTAGCAGTTTCTTTGATCACGGCAAATGCCTCTGGCAGTATTTCCTCCAAGGTTTGGGAGATGATTTCTTGTGACTCCAATGTTAGACCATCCAATTGTTCGTACAATTGTTCTTTTTGATCGATGTCTTCGCTATTGTCAATTTCAGATTTGAGCAGGTCCATTTGATCCTTAACCCCTTTCAATTGCTGATTGATCTTATTTTTAAAAGCATTTGTTTTGTTCCTCAACTCGTCATTGCTCAAATCTTTGTAGGCATTGAAGTGGGTGTTAATTTGATCGACCAAAGGCAGAATTTTCGCTAAATCCTTCTTTGTTTTATCGCCTACAAATACTTTTAAAACGGAATTTAATAAACTCATTGGTTTGAATTAAAACGTTCAAAATTAAGCAAAAAAAAAGCCTCAGATGAGACTTTTGATTTTTGATTTTTTAAGTTTAATACTCATCCTCATTCCAAAGATAATCTTCTTCGGTGGGAAAATCAGGCCAAATTTCCTCAATCGACTCATACACATCTCCTTCGTCTTCCATTGATTGAAGGTTCTCCACCACTTCTAGGGGAGCTCCTGTGCGAATGGAAAAATCAATTAATTCGTCTTTTGTCGCAGGCCAAGGTGCGTCGCTGAGGTAGGAGGCAAGTTCTAAGGTCCAATACATGATTACAATTTTTTGCAAAAATAGATTTTTAGTACAACTATGCAAGTTTGCAATCTATTTTTTTTGTGCGCTCCATTTTATTTCTGAAACTTCAAATTCCTTAGACAATTTTCTGGCCAGCATAAAAAGAAAGTCAGAAAGTCGGTTGATGTATGCAATAATAATTTCGGGAACATTTTCTTTCTCATTGAGCTCGGTGATGAATCGCTCTGCCCTTCTACAGGTACACCTTGCCAAATGTGCGTAGGAAACGGCGACATGGCCACCAGGTATCACAAAGTTTTTTAGCACCGGCAGTTCCTTGTTGATCAAATCGATTTGATCTTCTAGGTTTTTGACATGTTTTTCCTCAATGGGATCCAAAATGTTCATCAACTGGGAGACTTCAAAAGAGGTATCGTCGGCCAATTGAGAAGCAACTGTCATCAAATCCTGCTGAATTTTAATAAGCGTGCTGTCTAGGTTTTCATCCATCTTGTAGTTCCTGATCAACCCAATCCATGCATTCAATTCATCCACAGAGCCGTAGGCTTTGATTCGTACATGATGTTTACTCACCCGCTTGCCCGAAAGCAATCCAGTCGTTCCATCGTCTCCTGTTTTGGTATAAAGTTTTAAACTGCTCATATCCCTTTCTTTCATTCTATCATCTGAAGCAAGTCGCCTTTTTTCGGAACGTGCTTTTATAATTTATTTACTAAGCAAAAATACTAATTATAAACGGTTCTTTATCAAGCTTAGCAGGCGACAAGCAAAAGTTGGTCAAGAATTTATTCAAAGGAGGGTTGAAGGAAATCGAACCTTTAGCTCTTTTTCAGTCTTCCACTTATTGCAATAAGAAAAAATAAAATGGCAATAAACCCAGACCAGCGAGCAATGTAATCCCCGTATTGGGTGTAAAATGTAATTTTGTCTCGAGGCGCAAATTTACCTTTCAATACGCCTTTGGTATCATACGGCAGTTTTTTGGTAATTTCTCCTTTTGCATTGATAATGGCTGAAATGCCGGTATTGGCACTCCTTACAATACTCCTGCGGTTTTCTATCGCACGTATCCGAGCATAACTGAGCAATTGTCGGTGTCCCGGCGTATTTCCCCACCAGGCATCATTGGTGATGATCCCCAAAAAATGAGCGCCATTTCTGACATATTCAGTCACATATTCCCCATAAATGGATTCATAGCAGATCACTGGACCCACTTTAAGTTGAAGAAGTGGGTGTTCAAAAACATCACGATCCTCTTGAATCGCACGGCTGGAAACAGTGCCACCCAAGTCCAGCAAAAACTCTCCCAAAATGGGTTTGAAAAAACTTTTATAAGGCATGTTTTCAACACCAACCACCAATTTTGATTTGTGATAAAATTCCGATTCTTGTTGGTATTGCATTTTTAGGGCGGAATTGTAAAAATCTACCCATATATTGTCTCTGACAAAATTAGCGGTGGGGGTAGGCTCCTCATCGGAACGGTAAATCTTGTAGGACTGTATCCCCGCAATCAACTGAATTTTGGGATGTTGTGTCAGAAGGCTGTCCAATCGATCGTGTAAGGTCGAATTATTGAAATCCTCTATTGATGCACCCATACCGGCACCGAAATAAGTTTCAGGAGTGAAAATATAGCGGGTCTCATCCGTTATTTCATTCGTGGTCATTTGGTTGAAGAGTTTTACGTAATGATCATTTTCATTATTGTATTTCTCCTTGTAGGGGTCAATATTGGGCTGCAATAACAATACTTCTTGCGTAGGCGTAAATTCCTTTTCACTTTGAAAAATATAAATGGAAACCACTATGGGGAGAGCAATGGCTACTAGCCATGGACTTAGTTTTTGAATCCAAACTGTATTTTTAAAACTAGGTTGATGGTTCTTGAGAACCTCAAAGAGCCCGATGTTGAGGATCAAAATCCAAAGGGTTCCTCCAAAAGCTCCCGTGTACTCATACCACTGTATCCAATGAATGTCCTCAGAAAAAACATTTCCAAGGTTTAGCCAAGGCCAAGAAAAATCCCATTCCAAATGGAATTTCTCAAATGCAATCCATAAGGTAATCAGAAAAATATAGGCGGTTCGAAGTGGTAGTCTTTTTTTGGACCAATGGAATAGCAACATCAAAAGGGTGTAAAAAAGACTATTGCAGACGATCGCAAAAACCATCCCAAAAACGGAGGAATTAATGATCCACCAGGTGGTTCCTACGTTCCAAATCAGGAAGCTCAAATAGAAAAAAAAGAACAATCTTCGTTTTTTTCGATTATGAGGGTCATTTGCGATTCGATTTTCAATGAAAAAAACGGGAATTAAACCCACAAAAATCAGTAAAGATAAACCTTCAACTGGCCACGACAAAGTGAGTAACAAACCAGATAAAATCGATAACGGCAGAGGGTTTTTGTAAAAATTCATCTAATTTATGTCTGCTTATTTTTTTCTTATGCGATCAAACCTTAATTTGCATGGCCATTAGAATTTAAATTGGCTATGCAAAACTAATGATTAAAAAATCAGTTCCACATTTTTTTACTTCATTAAACCTCTTATCAGGCTGCTTTTCAATCTATTTCGCCTACATATTTCAATTCGAAACCGCACTAGTTTTTTTGTTGTCGGGGGTATTCTTCGATGTTTTGGATGGACTTTTCGCGCGCTTGCTTAAAGTAGAAAGTCAGCTGGGCGTACAATTGGACTCTATGGCAGATATGGTCACCTGCGGTGTGGCTCCGGGAATCATCATGGCACAGCTTTTTGTAATGGCTGGTAATCGCCCCCTTGAAATAGCAATTTCATGGCCGTATAATAACGTAGTAGAATACATCCCTTGGGTACTCATCGGCTTTTTAATCCCGCTGGGGGCTGCTTTTCGATTGGCGCGATTTAACATCAATGGTTCTCAAAAAAAACATTTTAGTGGATTACCGACACCAGCCATGGCTCTTTTTTTCGGGGCACTACCGCTTTTGTTTAAACACCCAACTTTCTCTTTTTTGAAACCTTTTGTGATTTCCAACCTTGGATTGATCTTTTTGACTTTACTATTTGTCATTCTTATGAATGCCAATTTTGAAATGATTGCCTTTAAATCCCTTAGAACAGGAATAATTGATACTTTCCTTAGGATTTTATTGGTTGTTGTAGCTCCTCTATTGATTTTCCTTTTTGGCTTGGGAGGGATCAGCTTGGTCATTCTGATCTACTTGATTTTTAACATGGTTAAAAACAGCGTTCGGCGAATCGTTTGATCCCTAATATTGGTTTTTGTTAGGGTCAAATTTTGAAAAAATGGAATACATGATATAGATTACACCCAAGCAAATCTCCAACTTACTTACTATATTTAAAGATGTTTTTTCGGCCTCCATTGAGATGCCCATGACGATAAAAATGAACCCTAAAAATGAGAAATAAATTCTTTCGAACTTTTTTCTTTGCTTTGGGCTTAATTTTGGAATTTTTTTGAACACAAAGTGAATCAGCCCAACGATGCCAAAGACGACCAACACTATGGTTAATCCGAGGAGGGGGTCGGCAGATAAAGCAATAAGGTGTTGAATGAAATGAAATTTAGGGACAATCATAAGGGGCATTTCTACCACTAATATACTAAAAAGTCACCTTCTTTTTTCTGAGTTCGAAGTTTTTACCTAGGTATACTTTTCTAACCATCTCGTCTTGAGCAAGCTCTTCTGGAGTTCCTGCTTTGAGAATACTTCCCTCAAACATCAAATATGTTTTGTCGGTAATGGCCAATGTTTCTTGTACGTTGTGATCGGTAATGAGTATTCCAATATTTTTTTTCTTAAGGTGAGCAACGATCTTTTGGATGTCTTCAACAGCAACAGGGTCAACACCAGCAAAAGGCTCATCGAGTAAAACAAACTTGGGATCAGTGGCCAGTGCTCTGGCAATTTCCGTTCTCCTTCTTTCTCCTCCCGAGAGTAAATCTCCCCTGTTTTTACGGATGTGGGTCAGGCCAAATTCTTCCAATAACCCCTCCATTTTTTCTTTTTGTTCTGCTTTGGAGAGTTTGCTCAGTTGCAGTACACCCAATAGGTTATCCTCCACACTCAGCTTTCTGAAAACAGAGGCCTCTTGGGCCAAGTAACCGATGCCATTTTGGGCTCTTTTGTACATGGGATAGGAGGTAATGTCTGTGTCGTCCAACAATATTCTGCCTCCTTGGGGTTTGATTAGGCCTACGATCATATAGAAAGAAGTCGTTTTTCCTGCTCCATTGGGACCCAGTAAGCCAACGATCTCCCCTTGCTCTACAGCAATGGAGATTCCCTTCACTACTTTTCTACCCTTGTAGGACTTTTCTATGTTTTGAGCGCTTAATATCATTCGCCGCTAGCAGTTTTTTTCAATTCTCTTTCCAACCGACGGTAGGTAAATTTGGAAATAAAGATACTTACTTCATACAATATCAATAGGGGAATACTCACGATGATCTGGCTTACAATATCCGGTGGGGTAATAATGGCGGATAAACTCAATACGATCACCAAGGCAAATTTTCTGTTTTTACTTAAAAATTGAGGGGTAACGACCCCGACCTTGGTAAGGAAATAAATGATAATGGGGAGTTCAAAAATCAGGCCGCTGGCCAAAACCGATGCTCGTAAAAGGCCAATATAACTGCTGAGGTCGAAATCGTTGAAGACCTCCCCGCTCACTGTATAATTACCAAGAAAATTGATGGACAGTGGGGTGACCACATAGTATCCAAAAAACACCCCGAAAAAGAACAATAAAGAGGAAACAAAGATAAAACCTTTGGCACTTTTTCGTTCGTTTTCGTGTAAACCTGGACTAACAAATTTCCAAAATTCAAAAATCACATAGGGAAAAGCGACAATGAAACCGGCTAAAATCGATGTCCATAAGTGAGCAGAAAACTGCCCAGCAACGGTCCTGCTTTGAATACGAAAGGGCATTTCGGCAATGCAAAAACTATCGCCTTGGCCAAAGGTTTCGGAAAGGTGACAAAACCATCTATAGGTCGGAAAATCTATTTTTTTGGGTCCGAAAATGATGGTATTAAAAATAAAATCTTTTGCAATGAAGGCGACCGATGCCAAAACAAGAATGGAAAGGCAGGAGCGAAGGAGGTGCCACCTCAGCTCCTCCAAATGATCCAAAAAAGACATTTCATTTGGGTTAGTAGCCATTTAATCCTTCTTTAATAAAATCTAAAATATGGACAATTCCCTTATAGTTTCCATCTCTATCAACAATGACCAAGTGATTGATTTTTTTGTTTTTCATCATTTTCATTGCTTCAAAAGCCAGTACATCTGACTCCACGCAACAGGGTTGTTGAGTCATAACATCTGAAGCAATAAACGCACTGATATCTTGGGTTTTTTCCAAAAGTCTACGGATATCACCATCAGTGATCAATCCTAAGATTGTTCCACGATCTTCAACCACTGTAGCCCCCAATCTTTTTTCAGAGATTTCATGAATGACTTCTCTGATGGGAGCTTTGCGGGGGACTTTTGGTTTTTTGGACTCGTCGAGTAGGTTCCCCACCCTGAGGAGCAATCGTTTTCCTAAGCTTCCAGAGGGATGAAGTTGGGCAAAATCTTTGGCTTCAAAACCATTCAGTTCCATCAGGCATATGGCCAGTGCATCGCCCATTACCATTTGAACGGTGGTGCTGGTGGTGGGGGCCAAATTATGAGGGCAAGCTTCCTTTTCTACAGGGGTGTAAAGCAGATGATCCGCTTGACGTCCCAAATATGAATCCCGATCTGCAGTCATTGCCACAATAGGATTGCCATTATTTTGTAAAAATGGAATCAAATCCTTGATCTCTTGTGAGTTACCGCTTTTGGAAATTGCAATGACAACATCGTTGGTTTCAACCATCCCCAGGTCTCCATGGGTCGCGTCAGCGGCATGAAGGTAAATCGATGGAGTTCCTGTGGAACTAAGGGTAGCGGCTATTTTCGTTGCTACATTTCCGCTTTTGCCCACACCGGTTATGATGACTTTTCCCTTACATCGATGAATTAATTTCACTACATCTTCAAAGTATTCGCCGATATCATCCCGCAATGAATTCAAAGATTGGATTTGGATACCAATCGTATTTCGTGCTATTTCAGTAATGGATGAAGTTTCAATCAATTTGTAGTCTTTTGATTCTTTTTTGTTAAGTAAAAATATTATATTAGGGTTACAAATTTAGCTAAATTAATACTAAAGCTTAACCGTTGCATAAACAAAAAGATTTAAAGTCATCTCTCAAGCGATACTTTGGTTTTAGTCAATTTAGAGGTTTACAGCAGCCGGTAATCGAGAACTTAATGTCTGGGGAAGATACTTTTGTGATCATGCCTACGGGTGGTGGAAAATCCCTTTGTTATCAATTGCCAGCATTGTTGAGTGAGGGAACGGCACTTGTCGTTTCGCCACTGATTGCCCTTATGAAAAACCAGGTGGATTCCATCCGAGGGATTTCCTCGGAAAACGGAATTGCTCATGTTTTGAACTCCTCTCAAAACAAAACTGAAACCGCCCTGGTAAAGAATGATTTGATCAATGGAGTAACCAAACTGCTCTATTTGGCCCCTGAGTCCCTTGCCAAAAAGGAAGTCATCGATTTTTTTAAATCCATCAAAATATCTTTTTTAGCTGTTGATGAAGCCCACTGTATTTCTGAGTGGGGTCATGATTTTAGACCAGAGTACAGAAATTTAAGAATCATATTGGATCAAATAGGTCAAAAGATACCCATCATTGCGCTGACCGCTACAGCAACTCCAAAGGTACAGGAGGATATTCTTAAAAACTTAAAGATTGTTAACGCCAAGGTATTTAAAGCATCCTTTAATCGACCGAATCTTTATTATGAAGTAAGACCGAAAACCACTCAAGTTGAGTCAGAAATCATCAAATTTATTAAAGCCAGATCCGCCAAATCAGGCATTATTTATTGTCTCTCTCGGAAAAGAGTAGAGGAACTAGCCCAAGTCCTTCAAGTAAATGGGGTCAATGCTTTGCCTTATCATGCTGGATTGGACTCAAAAACACGGGCCAACAATCAAGATATGTTTCTCAAAGAGGACTGTGATGTGATTGTAGCCACAATTGCTTTTGGGATGGGAATCGATAAGCCCGATGTAAGGTTTGTAATTCATCACGATATTCCTAAGAGCATTGAGAGTTATTATCAAGAGACTGGGAGGGCCGGAAGAGATGGAGGGGAGGGACATTGCTTGGCTTTTTATTCCTACAAGGACATTGAAAAATTAGAGAAATTTATATCAGGAAAGCCTATAGCTGAGCAGGAAATTGGCTTTGCACTGCTTAACGAAATGGCAGCCTATGCAGAAACTTCTATTTCTCGAAGAAAGTTTATCCTTCATTATTTTGGTGAGCCTTTTGATTCTGAAAATGGCGCAGGTGCTGATATGGACGATAATATGCGATTTCCTAAGCCAAAAATAGAGGCAGCGAATGAATTAAAAATATTGATTAAGACCATATCTGATACCCATGAGAAGTATAGATCCAAAGAAATTGTTAAAACCTTAGTAGGGGAAAAAAATGCCTTGATACTCTCCCATAAAACCCATGAAAAACCCTTTTTTGGTTTGGGAAAAGACAAGGATTCAAAATTCTGGATGGCCTTGTTGCGTCAGGCTTTGGTTGGAGGTTATTTTATAAAGGAGGTTGAAACTTATGGGGTAATCAAACTCACGGAGAAAGCGACATCATTTCTGAATCAATCCGAATCCTTCATGATGACAAATGATCATGAATATCCATCGGATTCCACCACTTCAATTAATATGAAGTCCCAAGGAAGTACTGATCCTGTTTTGATGGATCAACTTCGTGCTTTAAGAAAAAAGGTTGCTCAAGACGAAGATGTTCCTCCCTATGCTGTATTCCAGGAATACTCCCTCGAAGACATGTCGCTTAAATACCCCATCAGCATGCAAGAGCTAACCCAAATTAATGGTGTTGGAGAGGGTAAAGCCAAGCGATATGGATCAAAATTCATTGATTTAATAAACAAATACGTTCAGGACAATCAAATTACCCGCCCCGATGATTTAATCATCAAAAGTACGGGTGCTAATTCCAGTCTTAAATTGTATCTCATTCAAAGTATAGACAGAAAGCTGTCTTTGGAAGATATAGCCTCAGCCAAGGGGATGCAGATGTCTCAACTGATTTCTGAAATGGAGACCATTGTTTTTTCTGGCACCAAATTGAATATAGATTATTGGATTCAAGAGATTTTCGATGAAGATCAAATCGAAGAATTGAACGATTACTTTATGGAAGCGGATACAGACGATTTGGGGGTGGCCTCCGAAGAATTTGATGGAGACTATGAAGAGGAAGATCTTCAATTGTTCCGATTGAAGTTCATAAGTGAGGTTGGAAATTGAATTCCCAGCAAGCATTTCTGCGAAGTATTGTTATCTTCGCCAAAAACTAAATTAATTCATATGAAGGAGGGAATTTACGCCATTTTCAAGACTGATAAAGGAGAAATAAAAATAGATTTGAGCTTTGATAAAACACCAGGAACGGTGGGAAATTTTGTCGGGTTGGCGGAGGGTTCAATCCCCAACGAAGTGAGCTCGGAAGGAATACCTTATTACGATGGCTTGAAATTCCATCGGGTGATTGCAGATTTTATGATTCAAGGAGGTTGCCCCCAAGGTACTGGAGTAGCTGGCCCAGGGTATAATTTCGACGATGAGTTCCATCCGGAATTAAAGCACGATCGACCAGGTATATTGTCGATGGCCAATGCAGGTCCAGGAACCAACGGTAGCCAATTTTTTATCACCCATACCGCCACCCCGTGGTTGGATGGTAAACACACAGTTTTTGGTCATTTGGTGGAAGGTCAAGCGGTAGTTGATGCTATCGATCAAGGGGACACCATCAATAGTTTGGTGATTGAAAGAGTAGGGTCCAAAGCTGAAAATTGGAACGCCAAAGCTGCTTTTGATGCATTTCTAAACCAAAAAGAAGAACGACTCAAAGCAACCCAAGAAGCCGCAGCCAAAGAATTGGAAGATCTGGTAAAAGGCATGGAAAAAACCGATCAAGGACTTTATTATAATATTACCAGAGCAGGGGAGGGTGAATCTCCTTCCAAAGGCGCCAATGTTTCGGTTCACTACAGAGGCATGTTACTCGATGGAACGGTTTTCGACTCCTCCTATCAGAGAAATGAACCCATACACTTTCCCTTGGGAGAAGGAAGGGTAATCCCAGGATGGGATATAGGCATTGCCCTACTCAAAAAGGGAGCCGCGGCAAAATTGGTGATACCCAGTGCGCTGGCCTATGGATCTGGTGGTGCTGGAGGGGTGATTCCCCCCAATGCTACTCTAGTTTTTGAAGTAGAATTGGTCGATTTTAGTGTGTAGTAAACCCCTTAGGTTCATTGCCCGCTTTCCACTTGATGCCACAACCCAAACTTGGAATTTGATGTGCTTCTTGAGGAAATCCATTGCTTAAATTAGTGCAGGCTGTCATAAGATCTAAACCAGTAATAGGATTATCATTTTTGGGGCGTGCATCGTCAAAACGGCCACGATAAACCAATTTAAGCTCCCCATCAAACAAATAAAAATCGGGGGTACAAGCTGCTTCATAGGCCATTGCAATTTCTTGTGTTTCGTCATACAAATATGGAAATCCAAAGGACTTTTCTAGTGCTAATTTTTTCATCAATTCAGGACGATCCTCAGGATAAGAATTAATGTCATTGCTGGAAATCGCTACCGTATGGATTCCCATTGGCTTGATCTCATTAGAAATCTCCACCATTTTATCCAATAGGTGGATCACGTAGGGGCAGTGATTGCACATAAAAATGACCAGTGTGCCTTTGGATCCTTTGACCTCCTCTAAGGACAACATTTGATTGTCAACCGAATTTGGGAGTGTAAATGAGGGTGCTACTGTATTTAAAGGAAGCATATAAGATTCTGTCCTGGCCATGATAAGCTATTTTGAACACAAATCTAAAGAAAAATAAAAGGCTAAAATTTAAATCGAGATTGAAAATTATCCCCTAAATGGATTTAGATATCATCAAAATTTAAATCAGTAAATACATTTCCTGAAACTTCAGCAGAATCTAAGCTTCTGTCTTTATCGAAATCCTTCTGGTGTCTTTCACTGATTACCTCTTCCCCTCTTTCTTTGATAATGAAGCCTATCATTTCATTCAGGATGGAACTAAAATCATTAAAATCTTCCTTGTACAAGTATATTTTGTGTTTCTTGTAATGGAAGGTTCCGTCTTCATTGGTAAACTTTTTACTTTCCGTTATCGTTAAGTAATAGTCACTAGCTTTGGTTTCACGAACATCGAAAAAATAAGTTCTTCTTCCTGCCCGAAGAACCTTGGAAAATATCTCTTCCTGATTCTTTTCACTATTGTTATACATAGAACTTTTGTTTAAATAATTTAGTTTAAATGCCAAAAATCTAAAAAAAAATGAAACAAAACAAATTAATTATTCAATTCATCTTGTTGTTTGTTGAAAAGATCAAAATACAAACCTTTGCTTTTTATTAAGTTCTGATGGTTTCCTTGCTCTATAATTTCTCCCTTATCTAAAACCAGAATTTGATCTGCATCCTTGACCGATGAGATCCGATGACTGACGATAATGGTTGTTTTATCTTTGCAGTAGGCTTTTAAATTTTTCAGGATTTTCTCTTCTGTATCAGCATCTACAGCGGAAAGACAATCATCGAAGAGTAATATTTTGGGATCCTTTATCAGTGCCCTTGCTATCGAAACCCGTTGGATTTGCCCGCCAGAAAGCGTTAAACCCCTTTCCCCGACTAGGGTTTTGTATCCTTCCTTAAATTTTACAATGCTTTTGTGAACAGCTGCGTTTTTTGCAGCTTCAATAATCTCCTCTTCGGATGCATTCATTTTTCCAAAACGAATATTGTCCTCAATCGTCTCCGAAAACAAGAAAGGATTTTGAGGAACATTGCCAATGGCTCCTCTAAGCTTTTCAAGTTTAAATTTTTTAATATCATTTCCATCCAAGAAAATCTCTCCCTGGTCTGGGTCATAGAGCCGATTGATCAGATTTAATAATGATGATTTTCCAGAACCTACTTTACCGATGATGCCCAGTGTCTCTCCCTCCGATATGCTGAAGCTCAGTTTATTTATTGCCCTGATCTGGGTTTCTGGATAGGTAAACGACACCCCCTCAAATCGTATGCTTCCTTTGATATCAGTATCAATTCCTTTTCCGTCTTGGATTTCAATGGGCTCACTCAAAAAAGCATTGATTCTTTTTTGTGAGGCTTCTGCTTGTTGCACTATTGAGGTGACCCAGCCAACTACAGCGACTGGCCAAGTCAACATATTGATATAGATAATGAACTCTGCCAATACCCCTATTTCAATAGATCCATTGATGTATTCTTGGCCCCCAATAAATATAACGATCAAGTTACTCAAGCCAATTAACAGGATCATTAAGGGAAAAAACCAAGCTTGTACTTTGACCAAATTCATGTTTTTTTTCTTGCTATCCATTGCTAAGACTGAAAAATCTCGGGAGGTGTATTTTTCAAGACTGTAGGACTTGATGACGGATATTCCACCAAATGATTCTTGTGTAAAGGAAGATAGCTTGGATAGCATCTCTTGAACAACTGTGCTTCTAAGATTGATTACCCTACTCAATTTATAGATCGTAAAAGACAGCAAAGGGAGCGGAATAAGGGTATACAGTGAGAGTTTGGGTGCGATGCTGAACATGATAGCGATCACACAGAGGAACAGGGTAGCAGTATTGATGCTGTACATGATTGCCGGTCCTACGTACATCCTCACCTTACTTACATCTTCACTGATTCGGCTCATCAAGTCCCCCGTTCTGTTGTTTTTATAGAAGCGTTGCGTCAATTTTTGATAGTGGCTAAAAATTTCATTCTTCAAATCATATTCAATATAGCGGGAAACATTGATGATCGTTTGACGCATCAAAAAGGTGAAAAAGCCTGAAAGTAGGGTAGCACCAATGATGATTAATATGTTGGTGAGCATGAGCGATTTTAGGCCGGAGAGTGTCCCTTGTTGATTCGTCAAAAAGTTTTCCACTGCAGTAAGAGAATTTCCAATAAGCCTTGGGGTGAAGAGTGAAAAGATCCTAGAAATGATGGTAATAACAATTCCCAAAACTAGTTTTAAACGGTATTTCCTAAGGTATTTGTTAAGGTATTGTAGTGCTCTCATTGATCCATCAAGCTATAGTCATTTCCACAGTTGCCAAAGGTAATCAAATGCTTTAGTTATCAAATTCAAAAAGCTTTTTAGTTGATTAAATTTCAAAATTAAAGCCTTACTTTTGCGCCCTACTTTGTTAAATAAAAAATGCTAACCCGAAGACATTTGCGCATCAAGGTAATGCAGTCACTGTATTCCTTTCTCCAACAAAGGGAAGGCAATTTGGCAAAGGAGGTTGATTTTTTTAAAAAAAGCTACCAAAATACCTTTTCGCTATACATTACTTTGCTGGCTTTTCTTAAATCAACCCACCAACATGCAGTGGATAAAATTCATTTACAAAAAGAACTGAGAACCAAAGCGGTTTTGGGACAATCAAATCCATTAGTTCACAACCGTATTCTAAAGTGCATTGCAGAACACCCTGTGTTGGAGAATTACATCAAAAAAAGAAAAATTAAATTTTGGGAACTGGACTTTGACTATGTCAAATCCAGTTATAATGCATTGGTAGAAAGCGAAAATTACAAGGAATACGCGCAAATCGAATCGCCTAGCCTACAAGAGGATCGCGCCATCATCAGTCATTTCTTTAAAGAAATTATCGCACCCTCTGATGGTTTTTATGATTATATCGAAGACAAAGAATTGACATGGATTGACGACCTCCCAGTGGTGAATACCTTTATCCTAAAAGTCATTAGGAATATCGATCCAAAAGAAAGGGACAGCCTGTATTTTCCTCAGATGAACACCGACGAAGACGACCCTCAATTTGCCATTGGGCTCTTAGAAAAAGTAGTGGCCAACAATGAAATGCTTCAAGAGGAAATGGTAGCGAGAACCGCCAATTGGGACAGTGACAGGATTGCAATTTTGGACGCCATAATGATCAAGATGGCCATTGCAGAATTACTGTTTTTTCCGTCCATTCCCACCAAGGTTACCATCAATGAATACATTGAAATATCCAAGGATTATTCCACCCCAAAAAGTAATATTTTCATCAATGGAATACTGGATAAAACCATACGAGATTTCAAAGAAACTGGTCGGTTAAATAAAAGCGGTAGGGGACTTATTTAATGTTTTTTTGCTAAATTTGGGCTTGATAAACTATTAAAAAAAAATAATGAAAAGAATTACATGGACAATCACTTTTGTATTGCTTTTGGGAGTTGGTGCTTGTAATGAAAGTGCGTCGAAGAAAGTCAACCAAGAAAAAGCCACTGAAAATGCTGAAAAAAAAGGGGCAGCGATGGCTGCTATGTCTTTTAACAAAAGTTCACACGACTTTGGCACCATCAAAGAAGGGGAAACAGTGCAAACCACCTTTTCTTTTACCAATACTGGTCAATCCGACTTGATCATCGTGGATGCAAGGGGAAGCTGTGGATGTACGGTACCTGACTATCCAAAAAACACCCCAATCGCCCCAGGAGCCACTGGAGAGATCGTGGTCAGTTTTGATTCCAGTAACAAGCCCAATATGCAACAAAAAACAGTTACCCTATCGGCCAATACTGCCAGTGGAAGAGAGACTCTGAGGATAAAAGCTATGGTTACCCCTGACCCCGTCAAACAAAAACAACGTGACGAGGCTGCCAAAGCCCGTCAACAAAACGCTAACTAAATATAATATCTTATGGAGGGATTCTCCGGGCAAATGCCTTTTTTGTTGCTGATGTTGGTGGTGTTCTTTTTTTTCATCATCCTTCCGCAACAACGTCGCCAGAAAAAAGAAAAGAATTTCATGAAAAATCTGGCCAAAGGAGATCGGGTGATCACCAAAAGCGGGATCCATGCCAAGGTGGTAGAACTCAATGACAAAGACAACACCTGTGTTATTGAGACCTTGGCCGGAAAACTCAAAATAGAGCGCTCGGCATTGTCCCTGGAGATGAGTCAAAAACTCCTTTCCACCAAAAAATAAAACCATCCCGCTACGGCGGGATTTTTTATAAGCCATCTTATGTATCGCTATCTGATCAAACCCATCCTTTTTCTCGGAGATCCCGAATGGATACATTATTTTGTGTTTTCCCTGATCCGTTGGGTCCACAGAATTCCAGGGGTGTCATTCTTGATCAAAGTTCTTTATCAAGTCCATCATCCCAAACTCGAAAGAGAACTTTTTGGCATTCGTTTTAAAAATCCAGTCGGTTTGGCAGCGGGTTTTGACAAGGATGCCAAACTTTACCGAGAACTTTCCAATTTTGGTTTTGGCTTTATTGAAATCGGTACTCTCACCCCCAAGCCTCAGTCTGGTAATCCCAAAAAACGATTGTTTCGACTGCCACAGGATGCAGCACTGATCAACCGCATGGGATTCAATAACGAAGGGGTGGAAGCTGCCATCCCCCGACTTCAAAAAAATAAAAACATCATAATAGGAGGCAACATCGGTAAAAACAAAATCACCCCCAACGAAAAGGCGGTGGAAGATTATATCCGCTGTTTTGAAGCTTTATATCCCCATGTGGACTATTTTGTGGTCAATGTCAGTTCTCCCAATACCCCCAATCTGAGGGAATTGCAAGAGAAAAAACCATTGACCGATTTGCTCAATACCCTCCAAAAACGCAACCATGAAAAGGATCAACCCAAACCCATATTGCTAAAAATTGCCCCCGATCTAACGGATGATCAATTGCTCGACATCATCGATATTGTCAAAACCACCCAAACTGCTGGGGTCATTGCAACCAACACCACCCTAAGCCGAGAAGGATTGCTATCCGCTAATAAAAACGAAACTGGCGGCTTAAGTGGGAAACCACTCACGCAACGAAGTACTGAGGTGATCCGTTTTCTGTCCGAAAAAAGCCAAAAGGCTTTTCCCATCATTGGGGTGGGGGGAATCCATAAACCAGAAGATGCCATAGCAAAAATCAATGCCGGAGCGGATTTGGTTCAATTGTATACCGGATTTATCTATGCAGGGCCAGGAGTGGTCAAGCGGATCAATAAGGCCTTGATCAAAAAATAATTTTTTTACTTTAAGGGGGATCAAAAACGGTTAAATTTTTACCCACTTTTAATTTGCCGGTTAGAAAGGGAATACGACTTATAATCCCCTAGCTTAAAAAATATTTGCTAAAAACTTCTTTAAAAGTCCGTCCGACGGGAATGATTGCTCCATTGCTCAGAGAAGCCATATTGCCCGAAATACGCACCACTTATTTGAGGTTGACGATGTAGGATTTATGAATTTGGCAGAAACCCTTGTTGTTCAATTTTTTCGCCCAATAGTGAAGTGGGTTGGAAGCAAGGCGTTTTTTTTGGACAGTAAATAGTTCAGTATAATCCGCCTCTGATTTGATGTACAAAATATCGTCTAAAAATACTTTGATATGGACATGCCCTGACTTGATAAATATGGCACCCTCAGTTGGCGTGGAGGTCGGAACAGTAGTTTTGGAGTGGAGAGGCACGCTTTTGGGTTGTGGTATTTTGGAAACCGCTTTAAGAAATCGTTCAAAAGAAAATGGTTTTAGCAAATAGTCCACTACATTGTATTCATAACTCTCAAGGGCGTATTCTGAAAAGGCAGTGGTTAGAATGACATGGGAATCAGGTGCGATGGATTTTAAAAAATCTATCCCCGATATTTTGGGCAAATGAATGTCCAAAAAAATCAACGCCACTTTTTCCGACTTTAAAAACGCAATCGCCTCCAAAGCCGACGAAAAACACGCTTTTAAATCCAGATGTGGGACATCGCAGATGTATTTTTTTAAAATCCGTTGAGCTGGGGGTTGGTCTTCTATGATTATACAATTCATCATGGATTCGATTTATCCGGCAACTCTTTTGATAACGATAGCCAATATTCAACTTTTCCCTACAAAAGTTTGTTTGGTAGAATTAACATGAGAAGTGCGGTAATCGAGACTGACAATGCTGGAAATTTTGTACTTTCCTCCTATTGTTGGGCCACCGCTAGAGATTGGACGAAGTTGGGCATGCTCTATCTAAATCGAGGCAACTGGTTTGGTGATCTAATCTTTTCCCCTGACTGGATCAATTACAGTACCATCGCCGCTAGGAATTCCGATGGACAGTATGGGGCTCAAATATGGCTTAATCAAGCCGGTAAATATTCAAGTGTTCCCCAAGAAGCCTATTATGCAGATGGATACGGTGGACAAAGGGTGTTAATAGTTCCCTCAAAAAACTTGGTCATTACCGTTTTGAGCGGGCGTCAAGATAATTTTGATTTTAATCGCTTTTTCCAGAGAGTTATTGCATGTTTGGAAGAGCAGTAAATTCAGGTATTACTCATCAAAATAGCTAAATCCTTTTTCGGGATCAATGGTCTGTAAAGTTTCGTAAAACAAACGGATCACGTTTTCCACATCGTTTTTATGCACCATTTCAACGGTGGTATGCATATAACGCAGGGGAAGGGAAATCAAAGCCGAGGCGACCCCACCATTGCTGTAAGCAAAAGCATCGGTATCCGTTCCTGTGTAGCGCGAAGAAGCCAAACGTTGGAAAGGAATTTTATTATCCTCCGCTGTTTTGATGATTTGTTCCCTTAGCTTGTTTTGTACCGCAGGAGCATAAGAAATTACTGGCCCTTTGCCCATTTGGATATGTCCCTGTTCCTTTTGGTTGATCATGGGGGTGGTGGTGTCGTGGCAAACGTCGGTAACGATGGCCACGTTAGGCTTGATGGTTTGGGTAATCATTTCCGCTCCGTGAAGACCCACTTCTTCCTGAACGGCATTGGTAATGTATAAACCAAATGGCAATTTGATTTTATTTTCGTGCAGCAGACGCCCCACCTCGGCGATCATAAAGCCTCCAGCGCGGTTGTCGATCGCTCGACAAACAAATTTATCTTTGTTGATGATCTGAAAGTGATCTGGATAGGTGATTACACAACCTACATGCACCCCCATTTTTTCAACCTCCTCTTTGTCTTTAGCACCGTTGTCTATAAAAATATTGTCCAATTTGGGTGTTTCCTCCTTACCTGCTTTTCGGGTGTGAATGGCTGGCCAGCCAAATACCCCCTTAACGATGCCTTTTTTGGTATGGATATTGACCCACTTAGAAGGCGCAATCTGATGGTCGCTGCCACCGTTGCGGATTACATAGATGAGTCCTTTTTCGGTGATGTAATTGACATACCAGGATATTTCATCGGAGTGTCCTTCAATGACCACTTTATAGGGTGCATCGGGATTGATCACCCCAACGGCGGACCCATAGGTATCGGTGATAAAGGTATCTACATAGGGTTTAAGGTAATCCATCCATAATTTTTGGCCTTCCCATTCATAACCGGTAGGCGATGCATTGTTGAGATAGGCCTCTAAAAATGCCATAGATTTATTATTCAAAAGCTTCATCTGTATTTTTTTAAAAAGAAAAGCAAAAATAAGCATAAGTCTGCAATTGAAAATTATATTCCCTGCTTTTATTATTAGCTTTGTTAATTATGAAAACAACTACTATCATAATTGTTTTTTTGATCCTTAATAGGTTGGTCGCTCAAATCTCTGATTCCATTCCCAGCCCAGAGGATTTTTTTATCATTGATGGGGATACCATCATCAACAGTAGTATTCAACTTAAAGAGGTGGTAGTTTTTCAACCCTTAAAGTTTTACGACTATGAGGAAGCCAAACGCTATGTAATTCTTAGAGAGCGAACCTACAAGGTTTATCCCTATGCCAAAATGGCTTCTGACCGATTGAATGTATTAACCGAACGTTTGGAACAAATTAAATCTAAAAGGAAAAGAAGGATCTATTTGAAAAGGTTGGAGGACTTTATTTACAATGAATTTGAGCAGGAATTAAAAAAGCTTTCCCGTTCACAAGGTCGTATCTTGATCAAATTGGTTCACCGTCAAACAGGGGAAACCACCCATAAGTTGGTCAAGGATTTGCGCAACGGTTGGCGGGCATTTATTTATCAGACAACAGCTTCCCTTTTTAAACTCTCTTTAAAAGACACTTATGATCCAGAGACAATTTACGAGGACTATCTGATCGAAGACATCCTACAAAGGGCCTTTTCGATAGATCGATTGGAACGTCAGGACACGTCTTTGGATTATGACTTAGACAGTTTGTACGAATATTGGAAGGAAAACAAACCAAAATTCATTCCTGAAAAATAGTTCGTAATCAGCTAATTCCCTCAAAATCAAGCGCTGAAGAAGAAATGTTGAGATCTTGCTAAAATATTTGAAAAAAAAAGAAAGAAAAGTGTGTAAACTATAAAAAAGCAATTTATATTTGCACCCGCTAAAAGAGATAATACATCTCCGAAAGCTTAAGTTCATTGATAGACAGAATAAAGAATGACAGCGCGTATCAATTATGATACAAAGCGAATTAGAAACCATTTTGAGACAAAGCCAATTCGTTGTTGGTTCGTTAA
>JAQCBK010000079.1 GCA_027621505.1 Bacteroidota bacterium
AAATTTAAAATAAAAAAATGTTTTCTCTTCGTAGGTTAATAAATATAGTTAATAGTCATATCAGAAAATCTCAAATGCTGTAGAAAAATAGAATTATTTATTTTAGGTTTGAAAATCAATTTTCTGTTTATGTATGTAACTAAAAAATTTGGTTAATTTGTTTGTACAATTCTTTAGAACCCATAAATGATCAACAAATGAGATTGTTTATTATTTTTCTTTTATTACTCAGTTTTAATCTCCAATCCCAAAAGAGAACAAACAATGGGTTGAATCGACCCAATATCATCTTTATTTTGACCGATGATCAACGACATGATGCCATCGGATTTGTGGGAAATGAATTCGTACATACCCCAGAGATGGATGATCTCGCTCGCTCGGGGACTTATTTTAATAAAGCGATCGTTACCACTCCGATTTGTGCAGCCAGTAGGGCCAGTATCTTTACTGGTCTACACGAAAGAGCACACAACTTTAATTTTGAGACCGGAAACATCAGGAAGGAATATATGTCGATGTCCTATCCTGTATTGCTGAAAAAGAGTGGTTATCGTACTGGATTTTTTGGAAAATATGGGGTTAAATACGATCGTTTGGAAAAGCAGTTCGACGAATACGAATCTTACGACAGAAACAATCGTTTTAGAGACAGAAGAGGATATTATTACAAGACGCTTGATAAAGATACGGTTCATTTGACCCGATACACCGGACAAAAAGCGCTTGATTTCATTGATAAAAACGCGAATAACAAAAAACCGTTTTGTCTCTCGCTAAGTTTTAGCGCACCACACGCCCACGACGGTGCGGTAGAACAATATTTTTGGCAGAATACAACTGATCAATTGTTGCAGAATACCGTCATTCCGGGTCCAAAACTTGCCGAGGACAAATATTTTAAATCACAACCTCAGGCGGTTCAGGAGGGATTCAACAGACTGCGATGGACTTGGCGTTACGATACTCCCGAAAAATACCAACACAGCCTTAAAGGATATTATCGTATGATTTCGGGTATCGATTTGGAGATTCGAAAAATCAGAGAAAAATTGAAACAAAAGGGGATTGAGGACAATACAGTTATAATACTCATGGGGGATAATGGTTATTTCCTTGGAGAACGTCAGTTTGCTGGAAAGTGGTTGATGTATGACAACTCCATTAGAGTGCCATTGATCGTATATGATCCAAGGAGCAGTCAGAAAAATCAAGTGGATGAAATGGTACTCAATATCGATATTCCATCAACGATAGTTGATTTGGCTGAGGTGGATCTCCCCCCGTCATGGCAGGGTAAGAGTTTGATGCCCCTTGTGAACCAAGAGGTAAATACAATAGAAAGAGATACCGTTTTGATTGAGCACCTTTGGGATTTTGAGCATATACCACCAAGTGAAGGGGTGAGAACCGAAGAATGGAAATATTTTAGATACGTCAATGACAAAACACTGGAGGAGCTTTACCACCTCAAAAACGATCCTCAAGAAAAAAATAATTTGATCGGAGATGAAAAATACACTTCAGTTGTTAAAGCACTCAAAGAGAAATTAGAGGAACTCATCAAACAGAACAGTAATGTCTACAGGCTGCCTCCAAAGAATCTCACCGTAACACCAAGTAAAACTCCAGAAAGAGAAGTGAAAATGGTCGATTTAAAACCGGAATTTGGATGGGACCTACCGTCAACCTACAAATTTCAAAAGGCATACCAAATTTTAGTAGCCTCAAAAAAATCAATTTTAGACAGCAATAACTCAGACTTATGGAACAGTCAAAGAGTAGAATCAAATGCATTAATGAACATAGTCTATCAGGGCAAGTCTTTAGAAAAAGGAAAAACGTATTATTGGAAGGTAAGGATTTGGGATGAAGATAATCGGTTGGTAGATTATTCTGGAGTTGAAAGTTTTACCCTGGCTAGTGGACGTTGATGTCATCATAAACTTAAACAGTCCAAAAGAAATGGATAAGCTTATTCTGTTTCTAATGAACTTAAATCCACAATCCCATGGATCCTGTTCCTTCCAAGTAAATATTGATTGATCTTTAAATAGAAAACCACCAATGAAAAATCATTGATGGTTTTACTTCAAGGCTTTGGTCAATGACTTATAATTTCAAAAATCTATTCTTCCATGAGGCTTCATAGGGTTTGTTCCATAGTTTCATGGCATTGTCGTTGAGCATCTTTCCATTGCGGTCGTTTACTTTAAAGTTTTCATTAATTCGAGAAGAAACATTGGCGTAGTGTACCATTGCCATGGAAATATTGGCATCGTCAATAGGTGCATTTGGTGTGGCTTTTCCTCTGATGGTGTCAAAAAAGTTCATTACATGTTGGGTCGACATATTGCCGCCACCGCCAAGAGCGATTCCCCCTTCATTTCCACTGCTGCTCACTTCCTCTATGAGCTTTCCAGATCTATTGAATAATTTATAGTGATTTCTATCCACAAAAACGGAGCCCTCTGAACCAAAAATAATGGTACCGCGTCCTCCACCATAGGTATTGTAGGCGTTCCTGCTTTTTCCGTCCCATTCAATGATCTTGTCGTCTTCGAAGGTAAATCTTGCCAGCATGGTGTCATACATTTCCCAACCGTCGTCGGTAAAATGTCTTTTGTCTGCTTCTACCTCAACCATTTTTGGATAATTGACATTCAATGCCCAGCGAGCAACATCTATTTCGTGTGTGGCATTGTTTCCCATTTCGGCAGTCCCATAATTCCATCCATACCAGTGCCAGTTGTAGTCCCAAGTTTCAGAGGTGTATTCTCTGTGAACTGCTGGCCCTTGCCATAAATTCCAGTCCAGCCCCTCAGGTACAGCTGCGCTCTGTTGATTTGGAACCTCACCTCTACCATTGCTGTAAAAAGCAACAGCCTTGTAGGGCTTTCCAATGGCTCCATCGTAGATTTTTTGGATGACTTGTTGGGTATGCCAAGAGGAACGTTGTTGGTTCCCCATTTGAACGACTTTATTGTACTTTTTAGAAGCTTGAACCAAAAGTTCATTTTCTTCCATGGTACAACTGCTCGGTTTTTCAACATAGACATGCATTCCAGATTTCATGGCCATGATGGCTCCTGGGGTATGCCAGTGATCCGGCATGGCGTTTATCAAAACATCTACTCGGTCATCCTCCAAGACCCTGAGCAAGTTTTGTTCGAGTTTGGGTTTATAATCGATGTGTTGACTGAACTTTTCCGCAGCTCGATTCATTTGACTTTGTTTGGCGTCACATAGGTAGGCCAAACTGACATTGCTATTTTCATTGCCAATTGGAGCGAAGTATGCACCGAGTCTGCGTCCTAGTCCAGCAATAGCAATGTGGAGTCTGTCATTCGAGCCCATAATCTTTCGATAGCTTTTAGCGCTCATGGCCATTGATGTAGTGCTGGCCAGCCCCAAGCCTGTAAGGGTTGATTTTTTAATAAAATCCCTTCTGTTTTGTTTTTTCATTTTTAAATTTTATAAGATTTCGATTTAAGATTAAAACTTCAATATATCTCTTTTTTTTATATAACTAAAATCAAATCAATGATATCAGATTTTAACGATCACCCATCTAAAATTGCGCCATTAATTTGACCTCTATTTTTTTTCTACAGTTTTTTCAATCTACATTTACGCAGATAAAAAAAAACAGAAAGGATCAACAAGGAATAGTATTGCCAAAGGCGTTTTTAATGACTTTAAAAGTATTGGAATTTTTTAATCCATACCTGGGGATGCGATTCGCTGCTTTTTTCTTCAGCAAGCCCTTTAGATACAAAAGACCGAAGCGGGAAATTCCGGTCCTATCTAGTGCCGACAGATCAAATCATTTCCTTCATAATATACAGAAAACAGTTTGTTGCTATCGTTGGAAAGGGAGCGGACCCAAAATCCTTTTGGTACATGGATGGAGCGGCAGGGCTACACAATTTTCTGTAATCATTGAAAAACTTCAGGAAATGGATTATGACATCTATGCCTTCGATGCAGTAGCACATGGAAGTTCAAGGGGGGTCACTACCAATATGCCTGAGCTAATTGATTCCTTAAAAGAGTTGACCCAAAAATGGGAGCCTGAAATTTTATTGGCTCACTCTGGTGGGGGGTTTTCCAGTGTGTATGTGGCCGCTCAGATTCCTGAAATAAAAAAAATGATTCTGATCAGCCCTTTCGACAAGGTAACGGATGTTTTTGAAAAGTATTTTCAAATGGCTCGGTTGGGCGAAAAAGCTCGTGAACTCATGTATTCCTACTTTACAAGAGTAACCCAAAAAGAAGTTAAAGATTTTTCTGCAGCTAAAGTTGCCGTATCAGTAAAAGCCAAGGTCTTGATTATTCATGACAAAAATGATAGGGAAGTAGATGTCCAAGATGCAAACAGTATTGCAAAAAAATTAAAATACGGATCTTTATTGATTACTGATAATTTGGGTCACAGGAGAATCTTAAGAGATGAAAAGGTCATCGAAAAAATAATTGAATTTTTAACAAAACATTTTTGATTTTTTTTTCAACTGAAATCAAAATGATAGAAATGCTTATCTTTAGGTAAATTGTATGAAGGTGAAAAGATCAACAGGTATCGGTTTTATAGCTTTACTGCTTTTTTCTTTTTTGGTCAACGCTCAAAGAGGGAATACAGGAGACAAAGTTTTTGCTGATCGTTTTCCAGAGGATGTCATCGACCCCATCACCAATACTTATTTACTGGTTAAAAATACCGTAGATCACGACATCATCGTGAGTATTAGAGATCAATACAGAAAGTACCTCAATCATGTTTATATCAGAAACAATGATGAATACTTATTCACCGGATTACCTATTTCTAGGATTTATTTACAATATAAAGAATTCTACTTTGAAGATAAACAAAACACGGTGATTAATTACGGAGAGCGGCATACCTTTACTTTTTTCTTTGATGCTTCTATGGAGGGTAATTTTATGACGATTACTGAAGAAGAGTTTTTCAAACCCTAATTCGGATGCTCCGAAACCTTACTGATCAATATCTCAAAACCAATAGGTGATACCTACCAATGATAAAACCACTTTATTTTTTAATTTTAAATCAATAGCCTTTTTTTATAAAGAGTG
>JAQCBK010000080.1 GCA_027621505.1 Bacteroidota bacterium
TTACCGTTACCATTAATAATAATAATACTTCTGGAACCTATACTAATGCTGTAGCCGCAACTCAAACCAGTGAATACGAGCCTGCAACTGCAAGTGCGGCTGTGGTAACTTCCTTTAAGCCATTCATCCAAGCTTATTTGGATAATAACAATACGGTTACATTTGACATCGATGTAGACAATGTTACTACTTCTGCTGGAACTGTTTCTATGAGCACGGCATTTAGTAGTGATTCTGCTGCACTAGCTGGGCCTGATGGTGTTGCTGGAGGAAATGATGCACAAGTAGATAACACTAATGGAGTTGATACTGAAGCAGAACTTTCTTTGTTCTAATTCCGATCATACACCCACTATAGATCCTTACGGATCTAATAACGAAAAGCCCTCCGCAAGGAGGGTTTTTTTATGTCCCAAAGGGAATCAGCAGAAACAGTAAAGACAGGGAAAGAACAATCAAAACAATAACAGTGTGGGGATAGCCTTTTTTGACCAACAAATGATGCAGGTGGTTTTGATCTGGACTAAAAGGCGACTTTTTATTGCGAATGCGAATGATAAATACCCTGAGCAGATCTACTAGAGGATAGGCAATTAAGCTCATGGCCAAAAGTGGTTTGTTGGCTGAAAAAGCTGGTTTCAAGGTATATTCTGATCCCAATACATAAAATAGATAGATCGCTATCAAAGTTCCTAGAAAAAGCGAACCAGCGTCTCCCAAAAACACTTTGTAGTCTTTTTTAAAGTTAAAATAATAGAGCGGTAAAAGACTGAGTGCCGTGATCATCCCCAAAGAAAAAAGAGGAGTAGATTGCACAGAAAAAAACTCTACCAGAAGTATAACCTTAATGGCTTCGGTAATGGCCAAACCATCGATCCCGTCGATGAAGTTGATGGCATTAACAATGACCAAAAAGACAAAAACCGTAAAGATTTGGCTGGCCAGACGCGGGATTTCGTTTAATCCCAATACCCCATGGAAATCGTGAATCACCAAACCCTGGTCGATCAATATCTTGGCCACGATGATTTGCAGAAAAAACTTCAGTTTAAAATCGGCATTGTAAAAATCGTCATACACCCCAACCACAAAAATGATCCCCAATGGGATCAGCAGTGAAAAATCAAAGATTTGGGCTGCGTTGAGATAATAATAAATAGAGAAAAGAAAGAGCGTTAAAAAAACCGCCATCCCTCCAGTTTTGGTAGCTTTGGCTTGGTGTACCGACCGGTGGTTGATGGCATCAAACTTTTGAAGTCGTGTAAACCACCACCTCAGAACATAGCAAAAGACCAGGCTCATAAGAATCACTAACAAATAGGAAGTAAAGTTCATTTTTGGTAAAATCATTTTCGCAAATAAATTTTTATCTTGCAAGTTAATAAAGAAAAAAAAAGAATGGCAAAGTCTGCCCCTAAGCAATCGATACCCGACACTTCAAATTTTCTGCCCTCACTGTTTATTTTGGCCTTCCTTTTGGTAGGTTTTATCCCAAATTTAGAAGCAGTGGATAAAATTGCTCCACAGTGGCTTTACCTCAGCGTATTAAACTTCTTGTGTGGGATTTACCTTTTTGTTTTGCGTAAAAAATTTAAAGAGCGTTTTCTGGCTGTTTTGGGGTCCTATACCAGTATCTTTTATATGGGGTTTGTCCTTTGGGCAGCCCTTTCTTATTTCTATGCCATCAACCCCACAGAGGTTTTGGTAAACATCGCCCGGCATTTTAATACCTTGTTTATGTTTTTACATCTCGGTATTTTACTCTACAACATCAAAGACAAAAACCGACTGTTGTCCCTGGCCATTATGGCCATACTTTCCATTGAGGTTTATGCAGTTTTGGAGCAGGCCTTGGAAATGTATAAAGCAGGGGGAATCAATGGTGGCCAACTAAAAGGGGTAACTGCCAACCGAAATATCACTGCTTTTTCCATTGCGATAAAAATACCTTTTGTGCTTTATTTGATTTTTAAAAATTCAAAGTTGTGGGTCAAATTGGTTTACGCTTTTTTGATTTTTTTGAGTTTATTTTCATTGAGTATGATTCAGAGTAGGGCCGCCTTTATTGCTGCTGCGCTTATTGCGATACTATTACTGACATGGACGGTGATCCAATATTTAAAATCTAAAAACAAGCAGGACTTTATTCCCAACCTCTTTTATCTGATTCCCCTAATCTTGGCTTTGGTATTCAATCAACTCCTGATCTCTGACAAAGGAGCGGATGCCCTTTCCAGGGCCGCAACCATTTCCATCAGCACCAACGACGGTTCGGTAAACCAACGACTGCGATACTATGAAGATGTATTGACCCACATCTCTAAAAACCCCATACTTGGCGTAGGCATTGGGAATTGGAAACTGACCTCCATCGATTATGACAGAGAAGACATTAGCGGATATGTAGTGCCCTACCATGCCCACAGTGATTTTATACAGTTGGGGGCTGAGTTGGGTTTTGTGGGATTCCTGCTCTATTTGGGGATTTTTCTTATGGCAGCGTACTTTGCTTTTATTATTTTGTTCCGTTCCGATCTTGACAACGACAACAAATGGTTTGTCTTTTTATTGATAACGGCCTTGGGGGTCTATTTTATTGATGCCAATTTAAATTTCCCCATTGCCCGACCACAGGTGCTCGCCCCCTGGGCGCTGATCATGGCACTCATTACTTTTTACTACCACAAAGCTATAGATAAGCCAATGGCGCCAAAAAAGTTAAAAGCAGTATCCTTTTTCCCCCTTCTCGCTATTGGATTGATGGTGCCTTCCATTAGCATTACCAATACCACTTTCCAGTCTCATAAAGGACAGTTATTTTTACTTAGGGATTTTAATAACAACCAATATTCCGTTACCATGGATAAGATCGATCACATTACCCCAGATCTGCCCAATATTACGGTGACGACAATTCCCATGAAATCCATCAAAGCCCGATATTATTTTAATGCAAAAAAATATGACAAAGCATTGGCCTTGCTTAATGAAGGAATTTCAGCAAATCCCTATCTGTTTTATAGCGAAATCCTCAAGGCGCAGATTTTCCTAAAACAGGGTAAAATAGACAGCGCTTTTGTCAATGCCAAAAAAGCTTTTTATGGTTTGCCCAAAAATGCTTTACACGCTTCTGTCTATGCGCAAGTACTTCAGCTAAAAAGAGACAAAGAGGCTTTAAATAAAGCTTTTGATGTTCTCAGTATTAAGTCTGGCAACCTTATATGGAAAAACTTTTTGATCGTTCTTTCTCAATTGGCTCCTACTGGAGATCCAGATTTTATTTTACACACCACACAAGCGGTACAACTTTTCCCAGACGATAAGGAGCTGTTTTCACTCAAGAAACTGGCGGTGGTAGGCCAGCAAAAAATCAACAAGGCCAATACCTTTTCACAGGCGGGTCTTCAGTTTTTTAACCAAAGCCTATATGTAGAGGCAGCCTTAGAGTTTGAAAAAGCCCTTGGGATAGATGAATTGGAATATGCCCACTATGAAAATGCCGCCAGTGCTTTTTATATGGCGGGGGATTTTGGAAAAGCATTGATTTATTCCGACAAAGTCATCAACCAGCTCAACCCCAAAACAGGGAAGTCAGAATACATCAATGCCTTGGCGCATATCAATATTGGAGGTATTCCCAGGGCTTGTGAACTGCTTCAACAATCTATTGATTATGGTTATGCTCAGGCCCAAGCAGCCTTCGATCAGCGATGTAAATAATATTACAGTATTTAAAACCTTATGAAGAAGAAAATCGCTGTGATTGGATTGGGCTATGTCGGGCTTCCTTTGGCTGCCGCTTTTTCCAAAAAATATACTGTTTTGGCTTATGATAATGACTCGGCTAGAGTGAGAGGACTCAATAGCGGGTTAGATCGTATAGAGCAATTGAGCAAAACTGATTTAATCCAATTGCAACAGCGATTGACTTTTTCGGAGGACCCCAAATCTCTATCCGATTATAATACTTACATTATTACCGTTCCTACTCCGGTGACGCGCACCAAAGAGCCCGACCTGTCTTTTTTGTTGGAGGCTTCAAAAACGGTGGGCCAATATCTTAAAAAAGGAGATATGGTGATTTATGAAAGTACCGTCTATCCAGGATGCACGGAGGAAGATTGTGTCCCGGTTTTGGAAAAAGCATCGGGATTGAAATTTAATACTGATTTTTTTTGCGGTTATTCTCCCGAACGCATCAACCCGGGGGACAAAGTCAATACTTTAACCAAAATTAAAAAAGTAACCGCTGGATCCACTCCAGAGGTTGCCGATGAGGTTGATGCGCTCTATCAATCCATTATTGAAGCGGGGACCCATAAAGCATCGTCTATTAAAGTAGCAGAGGCGTCCAAGGCGATTGAAAATGCCCAGCGAGATCTTAATATTTCTTTTGTCAACGAACTGGCTTTGATTTTTGATCGTATGGAGATTGACACGCAGGAGGTATTGGAGGCTGCGGCCACCAAATGGAATTTTTTACCTTTTAAACCCGGTCTGGTAGGGGGGCATTGTATCAGCGTTGATCCCTATTTTTTAACCCACAAAGCCATTCAATTGGGATACACCCCCGAAGTGATATTGTCTGGGCGTAATGTTAATGATAGTATTCCGAAGTTTGTGGCCACCAAAGTAGTGAATTTAATGAGGAACAAAGGAATTCCAATTGATGGTTCTAAAGCCTTGATACTGGGTATAACTTTTAAGGAAAATTTCAATGACATTCGAAATTCGAAGGTGCCAGAGATCTATAAATCCTTAAAGGCCCAAGGGTTGGCAGTGGAGGTTTACGATCCTTTTGCTGACCCACAAAAAGTGAAAATAGAATATGGGATTACACTTACTGATAATCCAGGTCAATATGAAGCAGTGATCCTCGCAGTGGCCCACAAAGTATTTCTAGAAAAGGGCCTAGGACAGTATAAAAATCCCAATGGAGCAATAGTCTATG
This sequence comes from Bacteroidota bacterium, assembly GCA_027621505.1. Lineage (GTDB taxonomy): Bacteria > Bacteroidota > Bacteroidia > Flavobacteriales > Flavobacteriaceae > UBA8316. The sequence continues at coordinate 4,952 of JAQCBK010000080.1, forward strand.
ATATCAAGTCTGCACTCGACAGGGAAGCCACTGACGGAAGGCTTTAAATAAAAAATATTACATACATTATTAGATTTCACTTTGTGTTGGAATTTAAAACTATTT
>JAQCBK010000081.1 GCA_027621505.1 Bacteroidota bacterium
CTCAAATGTGAACACCAAGTGTTCACAAATAGGGCTATTTTGTTCTAAAAATGAACAAATTAAAAATACAACTTATTGATAATCAGTGTTTTAGTTTACTGGTTCGATTCCTGGAGGTACCACCACCTAAAACCCGTAATCCCTTGCTAATGAAGGGTTTACGGTTTTTTTATAACTTACAATTACAAAAAGGCACCAATTTGGTACTAAATTGAGGGGGTTTTCATAAATTAAATGAGTAAAAAGGGTACTGAATAAATGGGTCTTTATTAGCGATTGGAACTCAAGAATAATACCTCCCAAAATAAAAGGAATGATGAGGTAAGATTAGTTATAGACTTCAACAATAATGGCAAAACAACCAACTCAATAATCTCTTTGCAATTGATGGAATGCTAATCTGAATAGTATCCCATGACTTTTTTAGTGCACTGACATTTTGTTGGGGTATGGTGTTATTTTTGTATGCTATTTGATAGATACTAAAGAAGTACTCCCCATGGATGAAGAGAAATGAAAATAAAAAATTGAAGGATAAAATTATTTAGCCCATCTTTAAGGTAAGAAAAAGTTAAAATACTGAATACCATCGAAAAAAGAAGCGATGAAATTACTAATGTTATTTACTCCCAACTTTCGCGCCACAAAAATCAAAAGAGCGATACTTTTGGTATTGATCTCTGTTTTGATTTTCCAAACCACCAAAGCCCAAGAAAAAATTTGGAAAAGACATACAATTGATTCCACTTTTAGTGGTGCAGATGGAGTAAGACTTGGAGATGTTAATGGTGATCACCTTCCAGACATTGCCACTGGTTGGGAAGAATCCGGATATACCAAGGTTTATGTTCATCCAGGATATAAATTGGTCAGAGAAAATTGGCCATCGGTGATTGTGGGCAAGACACCGTCGGTTGAAGATGCCCTATTTGCAGATTTAAATGATGACGGTGCTGTTGACGTAATCACCTGTTCAGAGGGTAATAATAAAAAAGTTTACATCAACTGGGCACCAAGTAAACCCGATCATTATCTCGATTCTTCAAAATGGAAAACGCAAGTTCTTCCTGCCTCAGAAGGTCTTATGCAATGGATGTTTGCGTTGGCTGCTCCAATCGACAAAAAGCAGGGTATAGATTTGGTGGTAGGAGCAAAAAATGAAGAAGCGAAAATCGGCTGGTTTAAGAGTTCAGAAGATCCAAGTGATTTATCCCATTGGCAGTGGTATCCTATCAGTTCAGCTCAATGGGTGATGTCTCTAGTGGCCAAAGACATGGATCATGACGGAGATATTGATATCGTTACTTCGGATCGTAAACCTGGAAACACTAACGGTGTTCGGTGGTTGGAAAATCCCGGAGAGGAGTTGGAACAAAAAAATGAATGGAAAAACCATTTTATCGGAGGACAGGGATTAGAAGTCATGTTTATGGACATGGCCGATTTAGACGGAGATGGACGGGAAGATGTTGTGGTAACAGAACGCAGTACTCAGAAAATCATCTTTATTCAAAAGCTTGACCATTCAGGTCTGAAATGGAAAAGTTATTTCATCAACATTCCAGAGGAAACCGGAAAAGCCAAAGCGGTTAAGGTGGGGGACATTAACGGAGATGGTAAACTTGATTTGGTACACACCAGCAACACCATGAATAATGATAAAAAAGCAGGAATATATTGGTTGTCCTATATAAATGATCCTTCCGATTCTGAATGGGTATGGCATGAATTGAGCGGCTTTATTGGTTACAAATTTGATCGGATTGAACTTTTGGATATGGACGGTGATGGTGATCTGGATGTGCTCACTTGCGAAGAAAATTATGGTAACAACAGCAAAGGACTGGGAGTGATTTGGTATGAAAATCCAATAAAGGGCTAAAAATCTTGGGGGTCAGTTAAAAAAAAACAAACCCAACTCTTCAAAATCCAATCTTACTCTATCTTATGAATTCATTTTTCATCTCACCAAATCAATAGAGTATGATTACTATCCTACACTCACCAAACGCTCTTATAAAACGAAACCCTGCCTACCCCCTCGACACAGAAGTATAGGGGGAGAAAACTCAAATCCTGTTTCACCCTACCTACCCAACATCAAAGGAAAGAACATGGGAGAATATGTTATAAGTTGGGGACGAATTTTGTGGGGTATGATTTGAGGGAGTTTATTTAATATCTACTTATAGATGTTAAGTTATTGGATTGAACTCCTTCGAATGTCATTTTTACTTGTTTGATAGTACCGTCCTGTTTAAACTCCAGTTTATCAACACAAATTACACGATGGTCACGTCCCTTATTGGGAATGGGGCGTCTGTGATAAACCATATACCACTGATCTGTATTGGGTGTATTAATTACTGAATTATGACCAGCTCCCGTTGCAATGTTTTTATCAGATTCTAAAATGGTGCCTATTCGCTTATAAGGTCCAGTTACCTTGTCGGCCATAGCATAGGCTACTTTATAGGTGTCGTTTCCCCAACTTCCTTCGGACCACATGAAATAATATTTATTTTTTCTTCTGAATACGAAAGGTCCCTCGACATAACCCTCTGGAGTAATCTCTTTAAACAACTGATCCTCATTCCAAGGAACAAAACCTGTAAAATCATCGTTTAACACAGCAATATTACAGTGCCTCCAACCCCCGTAAAACATATAATAAGTGCCGTCAACATCTTTATATACAAATTGATCTATTGGCTGTGCGTCATTGTGAAATTCATTGATAAGCGGTACTCCAAGATGATCTTTATATGGTCCTTCTGGTGCATCTGCAACAGCTACTCCAATCCCCCCATAGTGATTATACAATTCTTTTTCCTCCCAGTAGGGTCCTCCAGGTCTTTGAAGATCATTCGCAGAAAAAAACAAGTAGTATCGTTGGTTTTTTTCAATAATCGATGGAGCCCACATTGCTTGTTTAGCCCATTTGATCACAGAAGTGTCTAAAACACGGTTGTGTTTTTCCCAATGCACCAAATCTTTTGATGAAAATGCATCCAAAAACACTTGATCTTCATATTTAGCAGAAAAGGTAGGGAATATCCAGTATTTATTTCCAAAAACAATTCCTTCAGGATCAGCATACCACCCATCTACAATGGGGTTTTTTGATGTAATAACTGATTCGAGTTTTTTGTTTTTATTTTCGCAAGAATATAAACACAGAACAAAGAGTATTATCCCCCACTTCATAACGTTCATAAAATCTTAGGTTTTAACAAAGTTAGGATAATCTAAAAATAAAGCCGATCTACATTTTACCATTATAAGGAACCACACTTAAACCCTATAACTCCGGAAATACTGATTCACTAATCAAATTAGAAGATTTAAAGTAAGTATATCAACCCTTCACTTCATTCTGATACACTTTGATTCATTAACCTTTTAACTTTATCATTGCTTTTCAATCTCAATTTTAACATCCCTAAACATAAAAGGATTTTTGCTTAATTCGAGATGTTTATCACTCATAATTTTAACTCCATTGATTTTCACCAATTCTGTTTTTACAAAAGGAAACTCTTCTTTGAATTCATTATTATTCATTTTGGGATTAAAATCTGAAAAAATGAAGAGTGATTCGTAATCTTGAAGATTAGAATCTTTAATTAACAGTTGATCTATTTCAATTTTATTGGGCATATAACATGTATATCCAAAATTATGTAGACCTGAATTCTTTCCAGAAAAAAGACTTAGAGTTGATGATTTGGTTTTCGATGGGATAAAAACACAGTTTTTAATTTTAAAGTCACCTCTCCAAGTACTTCCGTAATCTTGACGAAGACTCACCAAATTTTCACCTTCTACAGTCGTATTTTCAAGAAGAAATTGTCCAAAGCCAATCAATTTTACACCCATGTATCCCAAATTAGAATTACGAATGGTTGCGTTGTAAACCCCCATATGAGCATCAAATCTGGATAAACTACAGTTATCAAAAACTAAATTTTTTGAATAATTAGATCCAAATATACCCCAAAAGGTCTCATCATTAATATCGTTGGTTTGTCTACAATTATCAAATAAAACATTTATAGATCTTGTTACCAACAAATCATAAGAACCCCTTGATACGATCTTACCAGCATTTCCTATTTTTTGATAGGTTTTGTGTCCAGTCATCAAACAATTTCTTATTTGAACATCCGATGCATCTTTAACACTAATAAAACCTTGATAAGGCGCACCATGTTTTCCTTCCCCTTTTACATAATGTTTCAAGTTATTCACCTCGACATTAGACCTATTAATCAATATGTTTCTACTATAATAAGGATGATTTTCTTCCTCTACTTGATTGGCTATTGTAATAAATTTCCCCCCGTTAATTTTTAATTTCTTATCATCAATTAAAAGACAGGTCATTTCAGAAATTTCATTAAAATCCCAAAGAACAGGAGTGTTTTCATCTATGACTCCATTTTTATCTACCAAAAAAATATCAGTTTGGTCACTTCCATTATTCTGATTTAATCCATACCTAATATACCGTCTTACTGTAGAATCTTTTACGGTTATCAGACCCCTCTGATTCGTTTGAAAGTTTATTTTTTTTTGTCCCCTTTTTAATGACTTTATATGATCAATTTTAATTTCATTTTTTTTTGATTTTACTTCAAATATAGAAGAACCATAATCCTCTACATTGGTGTCATCAATTATGAAAGTTGCATTTCCGAAATCCGTATTGGTACTAATTATAGCTGACCCTTTTTTACTTCCAATGATATATAATGCATCACTGTCAGCTCTGACCTCCAACCCATAATGGTTGGCGAGTAAATGGGTAGCTCGGATATAAGTCACATCATCTGAAATACCATTTCCCAAGGCACCAAGATCGCTGTAGTGTACAAATCCATCTTTCTTAAATCGTTTGAAGTCTTTTCGATTTATATTAATTGTTATTTCATTTTGTTCGTTCCAAAGAACTTCTGTTGGATTTTCATTAATTGAAAAATTGTAACTACTAAATCTTATTGTTTCACCTTCAATATTATCAGTATTTGAACAACTATAGGATATAAAAAGAATT